>JACCYG010000094.1 GCA_013696595.1 Actinomycetota bacterium
AAGGCGGGGGAGCTGGGCCTCGAGGACACGCGGTTTGTGCGCCCGGACGGTCTCGACAAGCCCGGTCACTACTCGACCGCGCGGGATGTCTTCACGTTGGCGCGCGCGGCAATGCAGCGGCCCCTGATCCGCAGGCTCGTCCGGATGCGCGGCGAAACGATCGCCGGCGATCGTTCGCTTTTCACCTGGAACGACCTGCTTGGAAGGTTTCCCGGCCTCATCGGCGTGAAGACGGGCCATACCGAAGAAGCGGGATGGTGCCAGGTGGCTGCCGCGCGCCGCGATGGTGTCTCGACCTACGCCGTGATTCTCGGAGGCCCCACCCGGTCCCAGCGGAATGAGGACCTCGCCGAGCTTCTCGAGTGGGGGCTCGCCCAATACGCTCGCGTGACGGTCGTCGACGCGGACCGCAGCTACGCGAGCGCCGCGGTTCCGTTCTCTGACGAGCGCCTCTCACTCGTGGCCGGCGAGGCGGGACGAGGCGTCGTGCGGCTGGGGCGGCCGCTCGTGGAGACGGTGACGGCCCCGGCGATCGTCGACCTGCCGGTGGCACGCGGTGAGCGGCTCGGTCAAATCGTCGTCTCGGACGGGACGCGCATCGTCTCTCGCCGTCCGCTCGTTGCCGCGGTGGCGGTCGGCGAGGCGGGCTTCGGCGAGCGGGCGGGGTGGTACGCTGACCAGGCGCTCGACGAGGCGGGCGGCATGTTGACCGGGGTCTTCGGAGCGATTCTGTGATCGTCACCGTCACTCTCAACGCTGCAATGGACCGCACGCTTTCCGTGCCGAACTTCCAGCTCGGCCAGCGCCATCGCGCGAGTCTTGGCTTTGCGAGCGCCGGCGGAAAAGGGATCAACGTCGCCCGCGCGCTCAAGCACATCGGCGTCCCGGTCGTCTGCACCGGGTTCGCGGGGGGACGCAACGGGACGCAGATCGTCGAGGATCTGACGAGCGACGGAATTCTCAACGACTTCGTGCGTATCCGCGGCGAGTCGCGCACGTCGGTCGCGGTGCTCGATCCGATCTCGAATGCGTACACCGAGATCAACGAATGGGGCCCGGACGTCGCAGGCGACGAGCTCGAGATGTTGCGCGAGAAGCTCGCCTACCTGACGCAGGGCGCGTCATTCGTCGTCTTCGCCGGCTCGCTCCCGCGCGGGGTCGACGCCGAGTTCTATGCGGAGATGATCCGCGAGGCCAACCGCCGTCACGTCCTGACCGTGATCGACGCCGAAGGTGAGGCGCTTCGGCTTGCGGTCGAGGCCGAGCCGTACCTCGTCTCTCCCAACGTCCGCGAGGCCGAGGCGCTCGTCGGTCACGAGTTCAACGACGACGACGATCTCACGAACGGGCTCGACGAGATCGCGGCGCTCGGAGCACGGAACGTTCTCATCACGCTCGAGACGGGGTGCTACGCGCTCCTTCGCGACGACCGGGAGGAGCACCGCGTGCGGGCGCTCGCGCCTCGGCTCGAAGCGGTCTCGCGAGTCGGTGCGGGCGACACGCTGCTCGCTGGGTTCATCGCAGCGCGCGAAGCCGGCCGCTCGGTGGAGGAAGCCGTCCGGAGCGCGGTCGCGGCCGGGGCGGCCTCCGTGGTCGAAGCGGGGCCCGGCCGCTTCGACCCGCGCGAGGCGAGCCGTCTTTCGAGCCTCGTCACCGTCGAGCGTCTCGAGCCGGTCGCGCAGGACGCCTAGCGCGACGTCCGGAAGCCGGGCTAGTTCGGCACGTTCGGGTAACGCTTCGTTTGCAATCCGTGACGCACGCGCGCGCTTTTCCGGAGTAGGCTGACCGCAAGGGGGTAGCCAAGGGGGGTCCCCGGGGGAGCTAAATCTCGCGCGCGTGGACCTTGAAGGCGCAGCGCTCCCGGGAAAGCCCGCCCGCGGCGAAAATCGCCCGGTCCGTCCCGCCGCGCTGATACGATCGAATCGCATGAGAGTGCAGGCGGAAGCGTCGCTTTCGAGACCCAGGCGAGCGGTCGGCGCCTGGGTTTTGCGCATTAACCGGAGCCCCTTTCGGGACGAAGCACTGAGTCGCCGGGCCCGCACTGGGCGGCGCGCTGATGCGTCCTCGGTCGCGCCCATAGCCTCCGGCTATGAACGCGACGCTGCGTCCTTCCATCGCACCACCCATCACGACCCCGCGACGAGTCGTCATCCCGAAATGAGCTCTAAAGGACGGTATTTCCGTGGACGTTGAGATCGGCCTCGGGAAGAAGGCCCGGCAGGCCTATGGGTTCGACGACATCGCGATCGTCCCGAGCCGCAGGACGCGCGACCCTGACGACGTCGACATCGGCTGGAAGCTCGGCGACCACCTGCTCGAGCTTCCGCTCATCGCGTCGGCGATGGACAGCGTCGTCTCGCCGCAGACGGCAATCGAGGTCGGGAAGCTCGGGGGCCTGGGCGTCCTCAACCTGGAGGGAATCTTCACTCGTTATGTGAACGCCGACGAGCAACTCGACCGGATCGCAAAGCTCGCGCCCGCCGAGGCGACGCGCGGGATGCAGGAGATCTATGCCCAGCCGATCGAGGCGTCGCTGATCGGCCGCCGCATCCGCGAGATCAAGGCCGGCGGCGTGCTCGCAGCCGGATCGCTCACGCCGCAGCGCGTGCGCGACCACTACGAGGCGGCGCTCGAGGCCGGCCTCGACATCCTCGTGATCCAGGGCACCGTCGTGTCGGCGGAGCACGTCTCGTCGAATGGCTCTGCACTCAACCTGAAGAAGTTCATCGCCGGGCTCGACATCCCGGTCATCGTGGGCGGCTGCGCTTCGTACCTCACTGCGCTGCATCTGATGAAGACCGGGGCGGAAGGCGTCCTCGTCGGCGTCGGCCCAGGCGCGGCGTGCACGACCCGCGGCGTGCTGGGCGTCGGGGTTCCACAGGCGACCGCTATCTCGGACGCCGCCGCTGCGCGCGCCCAGCACGCGCTCGACGCCGGCCGGTACGTGAACGTCATCGCGGACGGAGGGATGCGGACGGGCGGTGACATCGCCAAGGCGATCGCCTGCGGCGCCGACGCGGTCATGGTCGGCTCGCCCCTTGCGCGTGCGCACGAGGCCCCCGGGCGCGGCTACCACTGGGGCATGGCGACCTTTCACCCATCGCTCCCGCGCGGCGCCCGGGTGGAGGTGAAGCAGGCTGCGTCACTCGAGGAGATCGTCGTGGGCCCGGCGCGCGAGAACGACGGAACCCTGAACCTGATGGGAGCGCTCCGGACTTCGATGGCCACCTGCGGCTACGAGAACATCCACGAGTTTCAGCGCGCCGAGATCATGCTCGCGCCCGCGATCAAGACCGAGGGCAAAGCGCTCCAGCAGGCCCAGCGGATCGGAATGGCCTAGCCGGCTTTGGGCGAAGTCGTACCGCTCGAGCGACCCGAGCCGACACCCGAAGAGCGCCCGGTCCTCGTCGTCGACCTCGGCGGCCAGTACTCGCAGCTCATAGCGCGCCGGATCCGCGAGTGCCGCGTCTACTCCGAGCTCGTGGCGCACACCATCTCGGCCGACCACGCCGCGCGACGGCGACCACTCGCGCTCGTTCTCTCGGGCGGTCCGGCCTCGGTCTACGCAGACGGCGCACCGGCAATCGACCCGGCCCTCTATGAGCTCGGCGTTCCCGTGCTCGGCATCTGTTATGGGATGCAGCTCATGGCGCTCGATCTCGGCGGGCGCGTCGAACGAACCGGGCGGTCCGAGTTCGGACGCACGGAGCTCTCGGCCGAGCGCGAGAGCGACCTCTTTGCCGGCCTTCCCGAGGAACAGACCTGCTGGATGAGCCATCGCGACTCGGTCGTCGCGCCTCCGGAAGGCGCACGCGTCGTCGGCGCCTCGTCCGCGGCGCCGATCTCGGCCTTCGAAGACCGCGCACGCGGCCTCTACGGCGTCCAGTTCCACCCCGAGGTCGTGCACACGCCGCACGGGATGGACGTGCTCAAGAACTTCCTCTACCGGGTCGCCGACGCGCCGCCGGTCTGGACGGCAGCCACAGTGATCGAGGAGGAGACGGCGCGAATCCGCTCGCAGGTCGGGCAGGACCGGGTCCTCTGCGCCCTCTCCGGCGGTGTCGACTCGGCCGTCGCGGCGCTCCTCGCGCACAAGGCGATCGGCGACCAGCTCACGTGCGTCTTCGTCGATCACGGCCTCCTCCGAAGGGACGAGGCCGAGCAGGTCGTCGAGACCTTCGAGGGCCACTTCCGCGTGCCGCTCGTCCACGTCGACGCGCGCGAGCGCTTTCTCACGCGCCTGCGCGACGTCAGCGACCCCGAGGAGAAGCGCCGCAGGGTCGGGGAGGAGTTCATCCGGGTGTTCGAGGAGGAGTCGCGGCGTCTCGGCCGCGTCCGCTACCTCGTGCAGGGGACGCTCTACTCGGACGTGATCGAGTCGGGCGGGCGCGGGTCCGACTCGAGCGAGGGCGTCGCCGCGACGATCAAGTCGCACCACAACGTCGGCGGCCTGCCGGCCGAGATGGACCTCGAGCTCGTCGAGCCGCTCCGGATGCTCTTCAAGGACGAGGTTCGCCGCGTAGGCGAGGAGCTCGGGCTCCCCGAGGCGATGGTGTGGCGCCAGCCGTTTCCGGGGCCGGGGCTTGCGATTCGCATCATCGGCGAGGTGACGGAGGAGAGGCTCGAGATCCTCCGCGCAGCCGACGCGATCCTCCAGGAAGAGATTCGACGTGCCGGCCTCTATCGCGAGCTCTGGCAGAGCTTCGCCGTCCTCCCCGCGATCCGCTCCGTCGGTGTCCAGGGCGACGAGCGCACGTACGCCTACCCGATCATCATTCGCGCGGTCACGTCCGACGACGCGATGACCGCCGACTGGGCGCGGCTGCCCTACGACGTGCTCGAGACGCTCTCGAGCCGAATCATCAACGAGATCCCGGGCGTGAACAGGGTCGCGTTAGACCTCTCCTCGAAGCCGCCGGCCACGATCGAGTGGGAGTGAACGAAGCGGGCCTGTGCAAGGCGCCGTCCGCGGACGACGAGCCTGTCGCCTGCCCGCGCTGCGGGACCGAGATGATCTGGACGAAGGCCAGCTGGCACTGTTTGAGCTGTCGGTACAAGGAAGGTTGCTGCGGCTAGGCTCGGGCGGTGAGCCCGGAAAGCGATAGATACCGCTGGGCGATCCTCGCCGTCGGCGTCGTCGCGCAGGCGAGCTTCTCGGCCCTCTTCTTCGGGATCCCGGTGCTCGCGCCTGCGCTGCGCTCCGAGTACAGGCTGACGCTCGCGCAGCTCGGGGTCGTCCTCGCGTCGGTCAGCGTCGGCATGGTCCTCACCGTTCTGCCGTGGGGCGTCCTTGCCGACCGGATCAGCGAGCGAGCCGTCATGGCCACCGGTCTCGCGATCGCGACGGCCTCGCTCGTCGCCGCGGCCACGGCCGGCAGCTTCGCCTGGCTCGTCGTCGCGCTCACGGGCGCGGGTGCGTTCGGCGCGTGCGTGCAGGCCGCGAGCGGCCGCGCGGTGATGGGGTGGTTCGACGTCACAGAGCGTGGTTTCGCGCTCGCGATCCGTCAGACCGCGGTCGTCGTCGGTGGAGCGTTCGCCGCGCTCGCGCTTCCAGTCGCCACGAACG
>JACCYG010000099.1 GCA_013696595.1 Actinomycetota bacterium
GGCCGACATCGCGCAGGGCGTCGAGGCCTCGTACGAGGTTCAGCACGACCCCGGCGACGACGACCCGCTCGACCGGGTCGGCGCCGGCGACCAGGGGATGATGTTCGGCTTCGCCTGCACGGAGACCGAGGAGCTCATGCCGCTCCCGATCACGCTGGCGCACCGGATCACGAAGCGGCTATCGGAAGTCCGAAAGGCACAGGTGCTCCCGTACCTTCGCCCAGACGGGAAGGCGCAGGTGACCATCCGCTACGAAATCGACGAGCACGGCAGGCAGCGCCCGGTCGAGGTGGCTCGCGTCCTTGTCTCGACGCAGCATCGTGAGGGGCTCGACGCGGACAGCCTCATCAAGCCCGACGTGATCGAGCATGTCCTGCACCCGATCCTCCCCCGCGATCTCTACGACGAGAAGCGCTTCGACGAGCGCGACTTCGTCCTCGTGAATCCCACGGGGAAGTTCGTGCGGGGCGGCCCGATGGGGGACACGGGCTTGACGGGCCGGAAGATCATCGTCGACACCTACGGCGGCGCCGCCCGGCACGGAGGCGGCGCATTCTCCGGGAAGGACCCGACGAAGGTCGACCGCTCGGCCGCCTACGCCGCCCGCCATGTGGCGAAGAACATCGTCGCAGCAGGTCTCTCCGACCGCTGCGAGCTCCAGGTCGCGTACGCGATCGGCGTCGCGCATCCCGTCTCGATCGAGATCGACTGTTTCGGGACCGAGCAGATCCCGGTCCCGCGCATCCAGGAGCTCGTCCGCGAGCACTTCGACCTCCGCCCGGCCGCGATCCTGCGCGACCTCGACCTGATGCGCCCGATCTACACGAAGACCGCGACGTACGGCCACTTCGGCCGCGCCGACCACGACTTCACGTGGGAGCGGACCGACAAGGCCGACGCTCTGCGCGAGGCAGCAGGCGTCGCCGAGCGCGTCACCGCCTAGATTCGTTCCCTTCACCGCTCGGGCATCCCTCCCGTAATGGGTGGTGAGCCCCGAGCGCAGGGAGGCTGAGCCACCGCGAACGCCAGGCCCGCCCGAGCCGGCTCTCGAGCGGCCAGGCCGCAGGGTTCCCTGGGCCTCGCCCTCGGCCTCGTGATCGTCGTCTCGTTCTCGTCGGTCAACTGCGCGCGCGACCTCTGCCCGGACTTCGACAATCCGTTCGCGGAGAGACGTCGACCGAAGCGGCCCCGCCGTCCTCACGAGCGGCCGAGAGTCCGCGCGAGTCTTTTCACACGTTGGCCGAAAACGCGTGACATTGAGAGCGCCACGCGCGACGTTTCGACCGTTAGGCTGAACGCGAGCAGGGGGCGGGTCGGGACCCGAACTACACGCGCGCGTGAAGAGAAAGCACCCGCTAGGCGGGGCGCACGAAAAGGCCCGCAGCAGCCTTTTCGCTGAGCGCCCGCTCGTCCCCGTTGAGCCTCACGGTGAAGCGATCGGAATCCCGTTCTACCATGCGGAGCTCGATCCGCGTCCCAGGGACGAGGCCTTCGTCGTAGTACAAGTGAAGAATCTCGCCGTCGTGCTCGGCCAGGCGGACGATCTCGGCCCGGGTCCCCGGTTCGAGGTCGGCGAGCGGTTCGAGCTCGCGGTTCTCGGCCTGCTCAACGTCGGTGTCGACGGGCCAGCCGTGTGGGCAGCGCTCGGGGTTTCCGAGCTGCGCCGAGATCCGCTCGATCATCTCGTCTGTGAACGTGTCGCCGAGAAGGTCGGCCTGCTCGTGGGCCTCCGCCGCCGTGTAGCCCATGAAGTCCGTGAGGAGCCGCTCGATGATCCGGTGCCGTCGAACGACGCGCTCCGCGACCTCACGGCCTTTCGGCGTCAGGATTGCCTCCCTGTGCTCCCCCCGCTCGACGAGGCCGTCGTTCTCGAGCCGCTTCAGCATCTCTCCGGCGGAGGCGCGGGACACGCCGAGCATGTCCGCGACGCGCACCGCGAGAGTGGGGGACCCTTTCGTCGTCGGCCGGTACTCGCCGACCGGGAAGGCGAGGAAATAGATCGTCTCGATGTAGTCCTCGATGGAATGTCCCTGGGCCATGCGACGATTCTAAGTTCCTTCTGATGCCTCGGTACGCATCTGTCTTCCCGCTCGTAACCGCCCGTGCGCTCGCGCGACCATTCACCTACCTTGCCGACGGGCTCGAAAAGGGCGCTGTCGTCTCGGTTCCTTTCGGGCGCGCTCGAAGGCGGGGCGTCGTCGTCGACGTCGGCGATAGCGCGCCTGCCGACGT
>JACCYG010000112.1 GCA_013696595.1 Actinomycetota bacterium
GCCTGAGCGTGCGGGGCGCATGCCGCGTCAGCTCGCTCTGTCGGCTCGGCTCGTCGGCGGGGGGTCGTGGCGCCGGGTTCTCACCCTGCGCGAGCCGACTGCGGAGGCCGAGCGCTTGCGCGTCGCACTCGCGCCCAAGCTGGCGGAGATCACGGCGCCCGTGCTCTCCCTCCGGCTCGAGCTCGGGGAGCTGACCGACGACGTCGGCACGCAGGCGGAGATGGTGCGCCCGCGCGGCGCCCGCCTGCGCGAGCGCCTGAAGGAAGGGCTTCGTCAGACGCGTCTCGGCGTAGGGCTCGAGGCCGTCTGCACCGTCGTCGAGGTGGCACCGTGGTCGCGGATCCCGGAAAGCAGGGCGATTCTCGTACCGCGCGACGACTGAACGAGCCGCAGCGGGCTCTCGTCGTCACGCGAGGCGTGGGGGAGGGCGCAGCGCCCGTGAGCGTGAACCGCGTCTCGGTCGCGAGTGTGCGCGAGGAATGGCACATCGTCGACCGGTGGTGGACGGAGCAGCCGGTGCGACGCCGTTACTTCGACGTCGTGCTCGAGACGGGACGGAATGCCGTCGTCTTCCACGACGAGGAGCGCGGTGGGTGGTTCACCCAGCGGGCCTGATGCTAGGAGGTGACGGCCTCATAGTCGTAGCGGGCGGTGATCTTTCCGATCTCCTCGGCCGTCGGGGCGCGATCACCGGCGAACGCGGCGCCGAGGTCGCGCATGCAGTTCTCCCAGCCTGCGGGCGTGTTGAAGTTCAGGAATCGGACGGGTTCCGCGCCTTCCTCGTTCGAAAACGTGTGCGCCGTTCCCGGCGGGAAGCAGGCGAACGTTCCGGTGCCTGCCGCGAGAGTCTGCTCGCCCACGCGAAGCGTGAGCGTCCCTTCGAGGACATATAAGAGGTCGTGGAGCTCGCGGTGGATGTGCAGTCGCGGGCCCGGGAACCCCGCCCCGAGTCCCGTCTCCGAGAAAAAGAGCTGACCGCTCGTGTTCTCGCCTGTGCTCTTGAGCAGGACGGACGAGGTCGCGACCTGGATCAGCTCTCCTTCGCCGGGACCGAGGACGACGGCATTGGAGATCGGCCCCCGCCGTCGGACGGCGGCTCCCACTGGTCGAACCAGTCCGCGTCATCGCCGTCTCTCAGGGCGCGAAGGTAGTCGTGGAAGCGCTTGCTCGGCACATGGAAGTTGAGGAAGCGCGCGCGGTCCGGCGATTCGTTTCTGAAGCCGTGGACGACACCTGGGGGCACGGCGATGAACGATCCGGCGGCCGCCTGAACGGCTTCGGTGTTCGGGCCGAGCTCGAAGAGCACCGCGCCTTCGACGACGTAGAACGCGTCCGTGTGGCGGCGATGAATGTGGAGCTCCGCGCCGAGCTCGCCCGACTCGTGGCGCGTCTCGGTGACCGCGATCGCATCGAATGCCGCCTTGATGCGGAGGCTTCGCCTGTCCGTGTCCACGATCACCTCGCCCTCGTCGGGGCCTAGGACGATCGCTTGGGCTACGTCGAGCTCCATTGCCATTCAGCCTATTCGTTCCTCGACGGCGCTTCGCTTCCCGAAGAGCTCGTCGTCCAAGCGGCCGAGCTCGGCTATCCGGCGCTCGCCCTCACCGATCACGACGGCGTCTACGGCTCGCTCGAGTTTGCGCACGCAGCCAAGGCGTTCGGTCTCCGGGCGATCACCGGGACCGAGGTGACGCTCAACGACGGCTCCCATGTAACCCTCCTCGTCGAGAGTCCGACGGGCTACGCGAACCTCTGCCGCCTGCTCACGCAGGCACATTCGGGAAAGCGGCTCGAGCCGCGGCTCGACCGGTCGTACCTCGAGGAGCGAAACGAAGGTCTCGTCTGTCTCTCCGGTTGCGCCCGCTTCGGGCTCGCCGTTCGCAACCCGAACGGCGCCTCGCACCTCGCGCAGGTGTTCGGGCGCGACCGATTCTTCGTCGAGCTGCAACGCCCGCTTCTCCGCGGCGACGCGCGCAGGAACAACGCGCTTCGCGATCTCGCCGCGGCGCTCGGGGTTCGGACGATCGTGACCGGCGACGCGCACGCGCACGCGCCGAGCCGCGTGCAGCTCCAGGACGTCCTCGTCGCGATCAAGCACAAGACCTCGCTCGACGGCTGCGAGCCGGATCGCCGTGGGAACGACGAGTGCGCGCTCCTCAGCCCGCAGGAGATGGCCGCGCGTTGGCCCGACGACGGTGATGCGCTGCACGTCACCGTCGAGCTCGCCGAGCGCCTCGAGTTCGATCTGACGCAGGAGCTCGGGTATCGCTATCCGGACTTCTCGGACGGGCCGAATCCGGCCGACGTCCAGCTCGGTCAAGTCTGCCGACAAGCCTTCGACGAGCGCTACCGGCACGCTCCGAGAAATCTGCGTACCCGCGCCGACCAGCGCTTGCGCGAGGAGCTCGCTCTCATCGGCGAGCTCGGCCTCTCCGGGTTCTTTCTCCTCCACTGGGAGGTGCTCGAGCTTGCGCGAGCGGTTGCCGCAGACGTGCGCGGGCCGGGCTCACCGCGCCACCTGCTTCCGCCGGGCCGTGGACGCGGGAGCTCCGTTGGCTCGATCGTCTGCTACCTGACCGGCCTCTCGCACGTCGATCCGGTTGCGGCCGACCTCTCGCTCGGGCGCTTCCTGAACCGCGAGCTCGTTTCCGTCCCCGACATCGATCTCGACTTCCCGCGCGACATCCGCGAGAAGCTGATCGTCGCCGTCTGCGAGAAGTACGGCCGCGAGCACTCCGCGCTCGTCGCGAGCTTCGCGACCTACCGCTCGCGCGGAGCGATTCGGGACGTCGGGAAGGCGCTCGGGCTCCCGATGGCCGAGCTCGAGCGGCTCGCCCGCGTCTCGGACGGTTGGAACGCGAAACGGGTGGCCGAGGAGATGGCGCTCTTGCCCGACGGGGAAGAGAAACTCCGCTCGCCCCGCTGGCGCGCGTTTCGCGAGCTCTGCTCGGAGATCGCGGGTCTTCCGCGCCACCTTTCGCAGCACCCGGGCGGGATGGTGATCTCGACGCGGCCGCTCACGGAGCTCGTCCCGATCGAGCCGGCGGCGATGGAGGGGCGACAGCTCTGCCAGTGGGACAAGGACTCCTGCGCCGATGCCGGCTTCCTCAAGATCGACCTCCTCGGCCTCGGCATGCTCTCGGCGGTCGAGGAGTGCGTCGAGCACATCGTCTCGTTGCGCGGCGAGACGATCGACCTCTCCCGGATCCCGCTCGACGACCCAGGCGTCTACAAGGAGATCCAGGAGGCGGACACGGTCGGCCTCTTCCAGATCGAGAGCCGCGCGCAGATGCAGAGCCTGCTCCGGACGCGCCCGGAGAACCTCGATGACCTCACCGTCCAGGTCGCTCTCGTCCGGCCCGGGCCCATCCAGGGCAAGGCCGTCCACCCGTACGTCGAGCGTCGGCAGCGGTTGCGCGACGACCCGGCCTACGTTCCGCCGTACGACCACCCTTCACTGGCGGAGCCACTCCGCGACACCCTCGGTGCGATCATCTTCCAGGAGCAGGTGCTGGACGTGGCGATCGCGCTCGCAGGCTTCAGCGTCGGCGAGGCGGAGGGCCTTCGCCGAGCGATGAGCCGCAAGCGAAGCGAGGCTGCGATGGAGGCTTACCACGAGCGCTTCCTCGCGGGTGCGGCCGCGCGGGACGTCTCTCGGGAGACGGCTGAGCTCGTCTTCTCGAAGATCAACGGTTTCGCAGCCTTCGGCTTCCCGAAGTCCCATGCGGCGGCGTTCGCGTTGCTCGCCTACCAATCGGCGTGGCTCCGCCATCACTACCCGGCCGATTTCCTCTGCGCGCTCCTGAACGCGCAGCCGATGGGGTTCTATCCGCCCGCGAGCCTCGTGCGCGACGCGATGCGCCGCGGCGTGGAGGTGCGAACGCCCGACGTCCAGCTCTCGGGTGCGAAGTGCCGGATCGAGGGCGATGCGGTCCGGATCGGCCTTGCGTACATCAAAGGGCTCGGAGAGGAGCCTGCCGCGGCGCTCGCCGCGGAGCGAGAGGAGGGCGATCCGTTCCGTGGGATCCGCGACCTGGCACAGCGCGCTCCGATCGACCGCCCCGGGCTCGAGGCGCTCGTCGCTTCGGGTGCCTGCGACTCCTTTGGCTGGCCGCGGCGGCAGCTTCTCTGGCGCCTGGGCCTTGCGCCACGCTCGGTGTCGGTCGGAGCAGACGGGGCAGAGCGTCAGCTCGCCCTTCCGCTCGAGCCGACGACGGAGGTCCCGGATCTCCCGGAAGAGACGCCCTGGGAGCGCATGCTCGCGGACTACCGGACGACTCAGGTCTCGGTCGGCATGCATCCGATCTCTCTTCTTCGACCGCACCTTCCCGATGAAGTCGTGGCTTCGAGTGAGCTCCCGACCTACCAGCACGGGAAGCGAATCACAGTCGCGGGAATGGTGGTCGCGCGGCAGCGGCCGGCGACGGCGAATGGAGTCGTCTTCATGCTGATCGAGGATGAGCACGGCCAAGTCAACCTGATCGTTCCGCCGCCGGTGTACGACCGCTTCCGCCCGCTCGTCCGCGGCGAGCCGCTCCTCCTCGCGCGTGGACGCTTCGAGCGCTACGAGCAGAACCGAAACGTCGTCGTCGAGGAGCTCGCAACCCTCGCGCCGCTCGCGCGCCGAGTGGCGAACGACGTCGAGGTGAATGCGGCGCTTCCGAACGCGCACCACTTCGGCGGACGCTGAAAGTCGTCACACCTTGCGCGCGTCCTGTCACGGTCCGTGACCCACATATGCGCCTTTTGGCGTTACGCTCGTGCGAGAGCAGGGGGGCGGGTCGGGTCCCGCATTACCCGCGCACGGGAACGAGTGTTGTCAGCCGTCGGCGGCGACTCGGTGTTGAGGGCTAGAGTACGCCGGCGTGGGCCTCCTCGACTTTCTCCGCAAACGACCGACCGAAGAGCCCTCCGCTGGCGTGCGAACGCCCGGGCAGGAGCGGACCGCGCCGGCGGAGGGCGAGGAGATGGACCTGAGCGACGCACGCATCGATACGGGCACGGCCGAAGAGACGAGGCTCCGGCCCGACCAGGAGGCGGCCGACGACGTTGGCCGCCCGCCGCGGTCGCAATAGCCGTGGGACTACTCGACTTCTTTCGGCGTGGCGGCGGGAGCGATCCTTCCGAGCCCGAAGCTACCGCCGGCGGCGCGGAGTCCGCGCCCGATGATCGCGGTCACTCCGAGCACTCCTCTGTAGCCGGCCTTCCGGCCGAGGGCCCTCCCGTGGGCACGGCCGACCCGGGCTCGGTGACCGGCGAGGATGCTACGCCGGCTGAGCGACACGACGTCTAAGAACGCGTAGAGCTCCGCTCGAGCCGAGCGCGTCGGCCGATAATCGCGACATGACGCTAAGCATCGCGACGGCGCGCGAGCAGCCCGGTCTCGCTGAGAAGGCCAGCGGGCTCGCGGCGAACGTCTGGCCCGAGTACAACAAGCACGGCGACGTCCTGAACGAGTTCTGGGCCCGGCTCGAATCCGAGTTCGGCGACTTCCAGTTCGTGCTCTACGACGACGAGGACGACTCGATCCTCGCGCAGGGCCATTCGATTCCACTCTCATGGGACGGAACCCCTGGCGGCCTGCCAAACGGCATCGACGGGCTGGTCCGCGGCGCGTTCGAGCTGCGCGAGGCCGGTCGAGAGCCGAGCACGCTGTCTGCGCTTGCGATCGAGATCCTGCCGGCTCACCAAGGCAAGGGTCTTAGCGCCCGGATGATCGACGCGATGAGATCGATTGCGAAGGCGAACGGCCTTTCGAACGTGATCGCGCCAGTGCGACCCAGCTGGAAGGAGCGCTATCCGCTGGCAGCGATCGAACGTTACGCCCGCTGGACCCGCGCTGACGGCCTCCCGTTCGATCCCTGGATTCGCACACACATTCGGCTCGGCGGGGAAATCCTCCGGCCCGAGCCCGAGTCGCTTCGCATCACCGGGACGGTCGCGGAGTGGGAGGAATGGACGACGATGCGGTTCCCCGAAAGCGGCACGTACGTGTTTCCACATGGCCTCGCCCCGCTCATGATCGATCGCGAGTCCGACCACGGCTCCTACTGGGAGCCGAATGTCTGGATGCTGCACCCCCTCGCGTAGGCTAGACACCGAACCGCTCGCGCAGCCAGAGGCCGTTCTTCACCGCGTAGCCCTCCCAGTCGTTGTTGAAGTAGGCGTAAACGTCGATCCGGCGATGCCAGTCCTCGATCCGGTTCGCCCACTGCTCGAGCTCGCGCTCGGAGTAGTTGCCCTCCCGCCCGTACGTGCCGTAATGAAAGCGGACGAACGTCCAGTCGGCCGTGAGCTCATGCGTCTGGAAGGGGCGCTCCTTGTGGTCGCCGATCACGAGCGCGACGGACCGCGAGCGCAGAAGCTCGTAGACCTCGGGCGCGAACCAGCTCTCGTGGCGGAACTCGAAGCAGTGGCGCCCCGGGGGCAGCCGCTCGAGCGCGCCTGCGAGCCGCTCGTCGTCGCGGCGGAACGTGGCCGGAAGCTGCCAGAGGACCGGCCCCATCTTCGGGGACTCGAGAAGCGGCTCGATCCGCTCATAGAAGCGTTCGAGGCCCGGCCCGAGGTCGGTGAGCCGCTTGACGTGCGTGAGATAGCGGCTCGCCTTCACCGCGAAGAGGAACCCGGGCGGGGTCTGCTCCACCCAGTTCGCAACCGCCGCTCGGTTCGGCAGGCGATAGAACGTGTTGTTCACCTCGACGGTGTCGAAGAGACCCGCGTAGTAGTCGAGCCAGAGCCGCGGCGGCAGGCCCTTCGGATAGACACGCTCGCGCCAGTGGCTGTAGTTCCAGCCGGAGCAGCCGATCCGGACCCGCTTCACCGACGACGGTAGCCGAAAGGGGCCGCTCGAGCGGCCCCTTTCATCAAGCGGATGCCTGCGTGCCTAGAAGGCCTTGACGACGAACGTGTGGCGCAGGAACCCGTTTCCAAGACTCTCGACGATGTACGAATGGCGCAGCCCGTGCTCGGCGCGGATGACCCGTCCCGAGCCGGCGGGAACGGCCGACACCGTGCTTGTGGAGTCGAGATGGCCGTTGTAAATCGTTTCGAGCTGCTCATAGTCGTGCGCGTTCGGGGACGGGTTGTCAAGCGCGTCTGCGTAGTCCATGCACGTGTTCAGATCAGCGCCCGACTCATCCTGGTGACCGAGCCCGTACCCGTGCCCGACCTCCTGGCACATCACGTGCTGCTTTGCGACCGCGTTGTATGAGGACGAGTCCAAGTAGCTGTCGTTCATCTTGGCCGTCGCCTTGACGATGTGGCTGCCCGACGTCCAGATCTGGGCCAGGCCCAACCAGCCGTTGAAGCCGTACCTCGCATTGCACACCTCGATACGGGCGTTGCTCGCCCGGCACTTACGCCCCGTGGTCGATCCGGGAACGACGGGCGAGTCAAGGACGGACGACGCCGTCCAGTCGCTCGAAGCCTTGCCGAGGGCGGCTTCCCAGTTCGAGGTCGCCGTGTTGGTGACGTTGTCCCCGAGCGGGACGGTGAACGGGTTGGACGTGCGCGCCCAGTGATAGTTACCCCACGAATGGCCCGCGAGCGCCGGCGCGGCGAGCGTCGCGGCAACGGCCGCGGCAGCAGAAAACAAGGTCAGACGGCGGAGCATGAAGATCCCCTCTCTCGTGGCGGGTGTCACAAATCGGATCGTAGTGCCCGAGCCGGTCGACGTCAACGCCGGATTCAGGCGTCTTTACTCGAGCTCGAGACCGAAGCGGGGCAGGCGTTTGCGCACGATCCTGTTGAAGACGTCCCGGTACTCGTCGGCGGTCTCCGGGTCGAGGGTCGTTGCGTAGCTCTCTCGGATCTCGACGAGCTCGTCCTGTCCGGTGTCCACGAGGTCGAGGTAGTCGCCGTAGCGCGTTTCCGCTTCGTCGCGTTCAGCCGCGTTATAGGCGTGGAGAGCCGCCTCGGCGTCTCTGATCAGGCCTGCGCGCTCGCGCTCGAAGAGGGCGACCTGGCGTGCGACGAGGTCGACGAAGCGCCCGCGGCGAAAGGGCATCAGCCTCTCACGCATTCGGCGAAGGTGGGCGGCACACTCCTAGAGTACGGCGGCCGTGCCGCTCCTCGTCCGCACCTGGAACGTCTACCACGGCCGGACGCACCCCCAGTCGGAGCGCACGTATCTCGAGCGCATGGTCCGGCTCGTGACGGCCGACTCACCGCACATCGTGGCCCTCCAGGAGGTACCGCTTTGGGCGCTCGGCCGGCTTGAGCGCTGGACGGGGATGGCCGTTCGGTGGGCGATTACGGTCCCGGCGATTCTCGTCGGCCCGCTCGGACGCATCGTCACCGATGTCAGCCCGCTGCGGCTCCGCGCGCTCGTCACCGGGCAGGCGAACGTCCTCCTCCTGAGCCCTCGGTTCGAGCTCGGGGAGCAGAGGCTCCTCTTGCTTACGCCGGGTGTCTCGCGCTGGGACTGGCTCTTCCGCCGCGGGGTGCAGCAACGGTACTGCCAGGCAGTGGACGCAAAGGACGGCGACCGGACCATGATTGTCGCCAACCTGCACGCCACAAACGATCCTGACCGGGCCAAGGGAGAGGTTGCGCTTGCGGCGGCCTTCGTGCACGGCTCGCAACCCTGCATCCTTCTGGGCGACTTTAACATCCCCAGCCATGTCGTGCCCGAGTTCTCGGCGCCAATCGACGGGATCGACCAGATCCTCGTACGCGGGCTCGAGCTCGAGCGCGAGCCGGAGGCATGGCCGCGCGCGCGGCGGCGAATCGACGACCGCCTCCTCTCAGATCACGCTCCGGTCGAGGCGGTGATCGCATAGACCTCGCTGCCGTCCGCGCCGAGATTCCGGTCCTCGAGCGGCTCGCCTACTTGAACACCGGCACGTTCGGCCCGCTGCCGCGCCGCACGGCAGAGATCGTCGCTGCATGGCAGCGCCGCGCCCTCGAAGAAGGTCGCGCAGGCCACGACCTCTTCACGGAGTGGAACGC
>JACCYG010000120.1 GCA_013696595.1 Actinomycetota bacterium
TGGGCAACCTCGCGCTTCCGCCCGAGGGGCGCGCGTCCCAGGTGAGCGTCAAGGCCGCGGTTTTCCCGTTCGCGCGCTTTCCCGGCGCCGACCCGGTGCTCGGCCCCGAGATGCGCTCGACCGGCGAAGTGATGGCGAGTGCCGACGATTTCCCCACGGCCTTCGCGAAAGCGGAGCGTGCTGCGGGCCGGCCGCTCCCGGCGAGCGGCCGTGCGTTTCTCTCGGTGCGGGACCGCGACAAGCCCGCAGCTCAGACGCTTGCGCGGAGGCTCGTGGCGCTCGGGTTCGGCCTCTACGCAACCGGGGGCACGGCCGCCGCGCTCGCGGCCGCCGGTACCGCGGTCACGCGCGTCCGGAAGGTCTCGGAGGACCAAGATGGCGCCACGGTCGTCGATCTCATTCGCCGGGGCCAATGCGACCTGGTCATCAACACCCCGGCGGGAAGCGGGGCCCGCTCGGACGGCTACCTGATCCGTGAGGCCGCGCTCGTCGCCCGAGTCCCGTGCGCCACGACGATCGCGGGTGCGGCGGCTGCCGTGACGGCGATCGGAGAAGCGCGTCACGCGGAAACTCTCTCCCTCCAGGAGCGCGTTGCAGCGGGAAGCGCTTAGAGTCCTCGCGTCGGAGCCCGTCGGGCCGTACCGGCTCCTCCGCCTCGCCCGCGGCCGCCTGGATCCCGGGATGCCCGGCCAGTTCTTCATGCTCTCCCCGCCGGGCCACCTGCTGCCGCGGCCGATGAGCCTGTGCCTGGCGCCGCCGCGCGAGCTCGTCTTCCTGATCGATCCCGTCGGAAAGGGCACGCGAGCACTCGCGGAGGCCGAGCCGGGCGAGACCATGACCGTTCTCGGCCCGCTCGGAAACGGTTACTGCCTACGCGTGGAGAAACCGCTCCTCGTCGGCGGGGGGATCGGCGTCGCCCCGTTTCCGTATCTCTCGCACGCTCTCGGAGAGCCTCCCGCGCTGCTGGGGTTTCGCACGGCGCACCATGCGGCGGCAGCGGCGCTCGTGCCGAACGCGGAAGTTGTGCTCGATCCGACGCTCGTGACGGACGTCATGCCAAGCGACTACGACGTCTTCGCCTGCGGCCCAGAACCGATGCTCTGGGCCGTCGCGCGCCGCGCCCCGGACGCGCAACTCGCCTGGGAGGCGCCGATGGCGTGCGGATTCGGGGCCTGCTACGGCTGCGCGGTCGAGATCGGCGGCGAGCTCCGCCGCCTGTGCGTCGAGGGACCGATTCTCGAGCTCAAGGCCTCACGCTGGAGAAAAGTCAGGCGACGGGAGGCGGCGTGATCCTGAATGCATCGGGTTGTCTCGACGCCCTTGCGGCACCCGACGTGGCCCGTAGGCTCGACGCGTTCGTGACGAAGACCGTCACGCCGCTGCCGCGTGAAGGCAACGCGCCGGTTCGGATCGCCGAAACGGACGCGGGGATGCTGAACTCGATCGGCCTCGCGAATCCGGGCATCGATCGTTTTCTCGCGGCCACCCTCCCGCGCCTCGCCGAGCTCGCGATTCGGCTCTGGGTCTCCGTCGGCGGATTTGCGACGGACGACTACGCCGACCTATGCCGCAGGCTCGACGAGCGAGACGAGGTCCAGGTGATCGAGCTCAACCTTTCCTGTCCGAACGTAGAGGGACCGGAGGAAACCGTCGTCGACATCGTCACCGCGGCGCGCGCGTCGACCGGCAAGCCGCTGTTCGCGAAACTCTCCGCAGCCGTGCCCGATGTCGCGGCGACGGCTACGGCTGCCGCGGAGGCGGGCGCCGACGGATTGTCGCTCGTGAACACGATTCGAGGTCTCGCGCTCGACGAGCGCACGCTCGCGCCGACGCTCGCGACGGCGACGGGCGGCTACTCCGGCCCTGCGCTTCGGCCCATCGCGCTCGCGGCCGTCTTTGCTGCGTATCGCGCGACGGGCCTGCCGATCGTGGGCATGGGCGGTGTCGAAACGGGCCGTCACGCGCTCGAGCTGATCGCAGCCGGGGCGTCGGCATGCGCGCTCGGAACCGTGTTGTTCGCCGATCCCCGCGCACCGGGTCGGGTACGGACCGAGCTCGCCGCGGAGTCCCGCACGCACGGGTTCGAGACGCCGCTGGCGGCCCGTGGAGCTTCGCACACGATCGTCAGCAGCCTGTTGTCGGATAAGACGAAAAAGCCTGCAATCGCGTCGGAAATGTGAAGCTTGCGCGCGACGCGCGCGGTGCTAGAATCGCGCGCCATGCAAGCGTCGCGTACGCAAGTGCAAGCGCCTCTCCGTTCCCTCGACCAGCGGATGGAAGCGCTGCGAAGAGCGAATGAGATCCGCGTACGCAGGGCGCAGTTGAAGAAGGACTTAAAGGCCGGCTCGGCCCACGTCGAGACGATTCTGCGCGACCCGCCCGACTACGTCGAGACCGCCAAGGTGATAGACATTTTGATGGCGGTGCCGAAGTTCGGGCGCGTCAAAGCCGCTCGGTTCCTGAACCAGTGTCGGATCAGCCAGTCGAAGACTGTGGGCGGCCTCTCCGAGCGGCAGCGGACGGAACTCGTCGGTCTCCTGCGCCGCTGAGCCGCCGGGCGCGGATCTTCGTCGTCACCGGTCCATCTGGGGCCGGCAAGGGCACGCTTATCAAGAAGCTCGCCGGGCGTCGCACGGACCTCGAGGTCGCGGTGTCGGCGACGACGAGACCGAAGCGCGAAGGGGAAGAAGAGGGGCGGGACTACTACTTCCTCGACGAAGCCGAGTTTCTCGCGCGCGTCGGCCGCGGCGAGTTCCTCGAGCACGTCGAGTACGTCTCGGGCCACCGGTACGGGACGCTTCGCTCCGAGGTCGAGCGGATCCTCCACCACGGGCGGAACTGCATTCTCGAGCTCGAGACTCAGGGGGCCCGCCGGGTGAAGAGCGACCTGCCGGAAAGCATCACCATCTTCGTCGAAGCACCCTCGTACGAGGAGCTCGACCGCCGCCTGCGCGCGCGCGCGACGGAGAGCACCGGTGAGATCGAGGAGCGCCTCGAGCTTGCGCGGCGTCAGACGGCCGAGGCGCCCAACTTCGATTACCGCGTGGTGAACGCCGATCTCGAAAGCGCGGTCGCCGAGCTCGCCCGCCTGATCGAAGGCGTCCTCGCCGCGCGGTCGGAGACGTCTGCTCGGAGCTAGCGAAGCCGCGTGCTCGCCGGGCGTCTGAGCGCTGCGGGTAGACTGTTCGGGACATGATCCAACCACGCGTCGACGAACTGCTCGAACACGCCGATTCTCGCTACGGGCTCGTAATCGCCGGAGCGAAGCGGGCGAGGCAGATCAACAACTACCACCACCAGCTCGGCGAGGGCACGTTCGAGGACTTCCCGCCGCCCCTCGTCCAGTCGCGCTCCAAGAACTACCTCACGATCGCCCTCGAGGAGATCGCCGAGGGCAAGATCAAGGTCGAGTACCCGCGCTAGCGCGGGCCTTCTGAGCTGCGTGTCGCCGTCCGCTCGGGCGGCTAGTTGCTGCTGTCTCGTCATACGACGGCACACACGCGCGCGCTTTTTCGCAGTACGCTGATGCGTGAGCAGGGGGGCGGGTCGGGACCCGCATTACCCGCGTGCGGGAGATGGTGGCCAGTTTTGGCGCGGTCTCGCCTTCAGTCAATCACCACGGATCCGGCGCTCACCAAGGGCGGGGGACCGTCAGCCTGCGACAATGAGACTGTTCGGTGACTGAGGAACCAGCCAAGAAGATCCTGCTCGGGGTGACGGGAAGCATCGCCGCCTACAAGGCGTGCGAGCTCGTCCGGCTCTTCGTCAAGGACGGGCACGAGGTCACGCCGCTCCTGACGCACGACGCTGAGCGGTTCGTCACGGCCCACACCTTCGAGGCGCTCGCGCGCCGGGAGGCCGCGCGCGAGCTCTTTCCGCATCTGATGGAAGCCGATCTGCTCGTTCTCGCGCCGCTCTCCGCGAACACGCTTGCAAAGCTCGCGCAGGGCCTCGCCGACAACGTGCTTACCCAGACCATGCTCGCCTACCGAGGGCCTGTCGTGGCGGCGCCCGCAATGAACGCCCGCATGTGGGACCACCCCGCGACGAAGGAGAACACGGCTCGCCTTCGAGAACGTGGCGTCGAGCTCGTGGGCCCCGAAACGGGCGAGCTCGCCGAGGGTGAGCTCGGCCCGGGTCGCATGAGCGAGCCGAACGAGATTTATGCGCGATGCCTTGCCGCCCTCGCTCGCGGATCCGAGCTGCGGGAGAAGAGGGTGCTCGTGACGGCAGGCGGCACACGGGAGCCGCTCGACTCCGTCCGCTTCATCGGCAATCGATCGAGCGGGAAGATGGGCGTGGCGCTCGCCGAGGAGGCTGCACGCCGCGGGGCCGAGGTCACGCTCCTCTACGCAAACGGCTCCGTTCCGCCTCCGGCTGGCATCGAGGTGGTCGCGACGCCGACGGCCGCAGATCTCGCGCGCGAGACGCTCGCCCGCGCGGACGCGGACGTCGTCCTCATGGCCGCGGCGGTCGCGGATTACCGGCCGAGTGAACCGATTAGCGGCAAGCGCCCGAAGGAACGAGAGCCGTGGACCGTCACGCTGGACCCGACGGACGACATTCTCGCCGAGCTCGGCCGGCGGCGGACGGACGGACAGATCCTCGTCGGCTTCGCGGCGGACGAAGGCGAGCGCGGCCTCGAGCGCGCGCGAGAGAAGCTCGCAGCCAAGCGAGGAACCTTGTTCGTCTTCAACGACGTATCACAAGATGACATCGGATTCGACGCGAACCAAAACGAGGTTGTTCTCGTCTCATCCACCGGAGAACGGAAAATCGCCAAGCGAGACAAGCGTGAGGTCGCGGTGGCTATCCTCGACGAGGTCGCGACCCTGCTGAGAGGAGACTGAGCATGGACGAGACGCTCGCGGGCGTCGAGGAGCCCCTTCGAACGACTCGGTCCGCCGATCTCGCTCGACGTGTCGTCACGAACCTCCGGCAGGTGATGCACGCGCCGGACGAGACACTCGAGCTCGCCGTTCTCTGCCTCTTCAGCGAGGGCCACCTGATTATCGAAGACCTTCCCGGCGTGGGCAAGACGACGCTGGCCAAGGCGCTCGCGCGCTCGGTGGACCTCTCATTCTCCCGCATCCAGTTCACGCCTGACCTTCTGCCCTCGGACGTCACCGGGGTGAACGTCTTCAACCAGCGGTCACACGAGTTCGAGTTTCGTCCCGGCCCCGTCTTCGCGAACGTCCTGCTCGTGGACGAGATCAACCGAACGTCGCCGAAGACCCAGGCGGCGCTCCTCGAGTGCATGCAGGAAGGCCAGGTGACGATCGACGGTGTGTCATATCAGCTCGCCCCGCCGTTCATGGTGATGGCGACGCAGAACCCGATCGAGTACGAGGGAACGTATCCACTTCCCGAGGCGCAGCTCGACCGCTTCACGATGCGGATCGCGATCGGCTACCCGCCCCTCGCCGCCGAGGTCCAGATGCTGACCGAGCAAACGACGACCATGCCGCTCGAGTCGCTGACGCCCGTCGCGAGCACACAGGAGGTGCTCGCCGCGATCGCCGACGCACGGCGCGTCTATGTCGAGGACAG
The DNA here is from genome assembly GCA_013696595.1 of Actinomycetota bacterium. GTDB lineage: Bacteria > Actinomycetota > Thermoleophilia > Gaiellales > Gaiellaceae > JACCYG01. The sequence continues at coordinate 5,551 of JACCYG010000120.1, forward strand.
CGTGCAGCGCTACGTCGTCGCGCTCCTGCGCCAGACGCGCGGTGACGGGCGGCTTCATCTGGGCGCGAGCCCACGCGCCGGCATCAACCTCCTTCGCGTAGCGAAAGCACGCGCGCTCGTCGCCGGACGCGATTACATCGTTCCGGACGACGTCAAGACGGTCGCGCCTGCGGTGCTCGCGCACCGGCTGATCCTCGCTCCCGAAGCGCGCTCCGCCGGGCTCTCCGATGCCGATCTCGTGCGCGACGTCGTCGAGCACACGCCGGTGCCCGTGTAGGGGCGAGGCATGCCTCGCCCGGATCCCGTCCAAGAGCTGCCGTGCTGACCGGCCGGGGCCGCGCGCTCCTCGCGCTCGGCGGGCTGACGTACCTCGCCGCCTGGGCCTTCGGTTCCGAGCCGCTCTACCCGCTCGCGCTCGGCCTCGTTCTGGCCGTCGCCGCGGCCGCGCTCTGGGTCCGGGCGCTGCGACGGCCGATGACGCTGCGCAGGTCGCTCTGGCGGGGGGAGCACCTCGCGGGCGACGACGTGCCGGTCCAGCTCGAGCTCGACGTGGAGGGATCGCTTCCACCAGGAAGCCTCGTCGTCCGGGAGCGCATCGCCCGCCTCGGCGACCACGAGACGCTTCTGCGCCGCCGGGAGAGTCACCTCTACGGGACGTACATCCTGACCGAGGTCCCTCGCGGGCGGTATCCGATCGAGTCGTCCGAGGTCGTGATCGAGGACCCCTTCGGCCTCGAGCGCATTCAGGTGCCGCTTTCGCGCTCGGAGTCGCTGCTCGTCTATCCGAGGATCGTCGAGATCGATCGACTCTTCTCCGAGTCGGGCGGCCAGACACCCGGCGGACGGCGCTTCCTCCTCCGGAGGATGATCGGGTTCGAGCTCCACAGCGTGCGCGAGTACGAGCAGGGTGAGTCGCTCCGGCGCGTCCACTGGCCCTCGACGGCGCGTCGCGGAGAGCTGATGGTCAAGGAGCTCGAGGACTCGCCGCGGGACGAGACGGCCGTGCTCCTCGACGCGGACGCGACGGCGGTCGTAGGCGAGCCTCCCGAGTCGACGTTCGAGCTCCAGGTGCGCGCGGCGGGCTCGATCCTGAAGGCAAACGCGCGCCGAGGGCGTCGCGCCTCGCTGATCGTCAACACACGCGACCGCGCCTACCAGCGCGTGCACTCCTTCGACGGGGACTGGAAGCGGGCCCTCGAGCTGCTTGCGGCCGTCGAGCCCGACGGCCAGGCAGGCGCCGCGACGCTGCTTTCCGACGAAGCCGGCCCGGCCGTGCGCGCGCTCGAGTTGACCGTCGTCACCGCCGCTCTCTCGCCGAGGCTCGTCGAGCGTCTGCTCCAGCGGGCCTTCGGCCACCATGCGGCCGCGCTCGTCTATGTCGATCCCGTCAGCTTCGCACCGGACGGCGCCGATCGCCCGCTCGAGGCGACCGCACAACTCCTCCGTCTCGAGCGCGCCGGGATTCCCGTCGCGATTCTTCGGCGCGGCGACGACCTCGCCACGAAGCTCGCCGCCGTCCAGATCGAGGCGGCTGTTGGCTAGGACGCTTCTCGGCTTCGTCCTCGCGGCACTGCTCGTGACCGCGATGTGGGTCCGGCTCGAGGAAACCGGGAGGTCCGGCAGCGCGGTCGTGATCGTCCTCTTCCTGGCACTTCTGCCGACGCTCGCCGTCGAGCGCAGGCGCGACCGGTTCACCGTGGGCGTCGTGCTCGGTGTCTCGGCGCTTCTCGCCGCGAGCGGCGCGATGAATGTCTCGCTCTCCGACGCGCGTCTGCTCGATCCCGACCGCGACTTCGCCGGGCCGCTCGTCACGGCCCTCCGTGAAGGCTTCCTCGACTACTACGACACAACGCTTCCGTTCAACACGGCCGACTTCCCGCTCATGCACGGCCTCGTGTTGCTCGCGATCTTCGGCTTCACGGCGATCACCGGGATGCTGATCGCTGCGCGCCGGCCCGTCGCCGTCGCCTCCGTGCTGCTCGTCGCGCTCGGCTGGCCGGCCACCCTGATCCCGGGCAATCGCCCGCTCGCAGCCGGCGCGCTCGCGCTGGCGGGAGTGCTCGCGCTCCTCTTCATCCTCCGAGCGGGAACGACACTGTCGCGCGGGTTCGCCGGCGCCGCTGCCGTCGGGATCGCCCTCGTAGCTGTCTCGA
>JACCYG010000121.1 GCA_013696595.1 Actinomycetota bacterium
GGACGGCCCGCTCGTCGCTCCACCAGACATGCCATGAGCCCCAGTCCAGATCGCGCTCGGCGAGGCGCTCGTAGACACGTCGGGGCGTGGACCCTCCGGCGAGGGCGATCCGGAACGGCCGGCTCTCGCCGGCCCGCTCGGCGATCCAGTCCGCGCCGAGCCCGGCTAGGTCGGGACCCGAGAGAAGCTCCGTACCGCCTCCTCGTAGATCGGGTCGCGGCTGAACAACTCGAGCTGGTCCGAGAGAAGGTCGCTCGCCGACTTCTCGCCCGCACGCGCGGCCTCGACAGCGTCACCGTCCACCTCCACGAGCTCGATCTCTCCCGCGGGCTCGTGTTGCAACTCCACGTCGCGTCCCAGGCGCCCGCGCAACCAGCCGGCCAGGAGGAGCGCGTCGGCGCGCGGTCCGGCGACCCGCACCTCGGCCGCGTCGGCGATCCCGGGCCAGAGCGCCGCGAGCGCGTAGCGCCAGGGCTCGACCCTCGTCCACGCGATGTCGGAGACGACGATGCGCTCGAAGAGGTCGGGCAGCCGTCCGTACGACTCTTCCGGCTCGGGCCACTCGCTCGAGTCGACGACCAGGCGGTCAGCGAGGTCGACGAGCTGCTCGAGCTCACCCTCCCCGAACCGCGGCTCTCCGCGCCAGCGGAGAAAGACCGGCAGATCGGGAAGCAGGAGAGGCGCGACGACGCTGCCCGGTGCGTGTGCACGCTCACCGTTCAGGCAGAGCTGCACGACCTCGAAGCAGACGCCGCCCTCGCGCGCGCCCCGCGCGAAGCAGCGGAGATCGACGTCGGCCGCGAGGGAGCTCTCGCTCTGGTCAGGTCGCGGAAAGAGCAGGATCGTGCGCGAGGGGTGGCGCTCCTGCATCCCCTCGAGCGTCCGCGTCGCAGCCTCGACCCACCGCTCGGGCACCCAGGCCATGTGCGTCATCACGCTCGTGCGCTGGTTGGGGCCGCGGCCGGGCTCGGCAGACTCGTCGCGGAGGCGCCCGAGCTCTCGCTCGATCTCCCTGATCCTCGTGTTTTCGAGCACCGGGCTAGTGGCGACGCCAGGAGCGGCCGTCACGCCGAAGCAGATCCTCCGCCGCGGCCGGGCCCCACGACCCCGCCTCGTAGTTCGGGAAATGGGGTCGGTCACGCTGCCACGGGGCGACGATGGCGTCCACGAGCGCCCACTGCTCCTCGACCTCGTCCGAGCGCATGAAGAGCGTCGTGTCCCCGAGCAGGCAGTCGAGGATCAGCCGCTCGTAGGCCTCGGGGAGCCCTGTGCGGAACGCGCCGCCGTAGAGGAAGTCCATGTGTACGGTCCGGATCGTCAAGCCCTGGCCTGGGACCTTGGCGCCGATCTCGAGGGAGACGCCCTCGTCCGGCTGGATGTGCATCAGCAGGACGTTCGGCCGCAAACCGTCCGCCGACCCAGCTTCGAACGGAGGATGCGGCGCGCGCTTGAACTGGATCGCGATCGCCGTCTCCCGGCGCTGGAGGCGCTTGCCCGTCCGGACGTAGAACGGCGTGTCCGCCCAGCGCCAGTTGTCCACGTAGAGCTTCGCGCCGACGTACGTCTCGGTCGTTGAATCGGCGGCGACGCCTTCCTCCTCCCGGTAGCCGGGGACCTCCTCGCCCTCGATGAACCCTGGGCCGTACTGGCCGCGCACCACGTGCTTGGGACCGGGCGTGTGCATCGCCCGGAGAACCTTCACCTTCTCGTTCCGGACGGATTCGGCGTCGAACTCGATCGGCGGCTCCATCGCCATGAGCGCGAGCAGCTGCAGCAGGTGGTTCTGGAAGACGTCACGGATAGCGCCCGCCTCCTCATAGAACCCCGCACGGCCCTCGATCCCGACCGACTCCGCGACGGTGATCTGGACGTGGTCGACGAACTGCCGGTTCCAGATCGGCTCGAAGATCCCGTTCGCAAAGCGCAGGACGAGCATGTTCTGGACCGTCTCCTTGCCGAGGTAGTGGTCGATCCGGTAGATCTCGGTCTCGCTGAAGTGCGCGCCGATCGTTTCGTTGAGCTCGCGAGAGCTCGCGAGGTCGTGGCCGAAGGGCTTCTCGACGATCACGCGCGTCCAGCCCTCGTTCGAGCGGCGCTTGCCGAGGTTCGTCACGACGAGCTCGAACGCGCTCGGCGGGATGGCGAGGTAATACACGCGATTCCCGCGCGTCCCACGTTCCTCGTCGAGGGCGCTCAGACAGGCGGCGACCTGGTCCCAAGACTCCTCGTCGGCAAAGTCCGCGTCGATGTAGCGGATGCACTCGCAGAGCCACTCCCACACGTCCTCGCGGAACTCGTCACGGGCGTGGTGTGCGACCGCGTCCTTCATCTTGTCCGCGAACTCCTCGCTCGACATCTGCGAGCGGGCGACACCGAGGACCGCGAATTGCTCGGGCAGGAGGTGACGGTAGGCAAGCTCGTAGAGCGCGGGGAAGAGCTTTCGCTGGCTCAGGTCGCCCGAGGCGCCGAAGATCGTGAGGGCACAGGGCTCCGCCGTCCGGCGGCGTCGGAGGCCTTCGAGAAGCGGGTTTTCCGCGACCTCGGTCATCCCATGGCGCGTGGGTCGGCGCTCGCCTTTGCTTCCTCGACCGCGCGCACGGCGTGGCCGCCGAACTGGTTGCGAAGCGCGGCGGAGACCTTGGCGGCGAAGTTCATGTCCTGCCTCGAGGCAAAGCGTGCGAAGAGGGACGCGGAGATGACGGGAACGGGGACGTTCAGGTTGATGGCCTCGTTGATCGTCCAGCGTCCCTCGCCGGAGTCCTCCACGTAGCCCGCAATGTCGTCGAGGCCGTCGCCGTGCTCCTCGAGCGCGGTGCAGAGGAGCTCGAGCAGCCACGACCGGACCACCGACCCGTAGCGCCAGATGCCTGCGATCTCGCTCAGGTCGAGGTCGAACTCCGAGTGGTGCATGAGCTCGAAGCCCTCGGCGTAGGCCTGCATGAGGCCGTACTCGATTCCGTTGTGGACCATCTTCACGAAATGGCCCGCGCCCGAGGCGCCGACGTGCGCCCACCCGTCGGGCGGCGCGAGCGTCTCGAGGGCGGGAGCGACCATCTCGACGGCGTCGGTATCGCCGCCGGCCATGATGCAATAGCCGGCGTCGAGGCCCCAGATCCCTCCGGAGACCCCGCAGTCCAAGAACCGCAGTCCGCGCTCGCCGACGAGGGCGTGGCGCCGTTGGGAATCGCGGAAATTCGAGTTGCCGCCGTCGACGATGACGTCGCCGGGCGCGAGCAGCTCTAGCAGCGCGTGGATGTTCTGCTCCGTCGGTTCGCCGGCCGGGACCATGAGCCAGACGACGCGCGGCGGGGGATCAAGCTGTCGCACGAGCTCCTCTAGCGAATCCGCGGTGCCGCCGCCGCTCGGCGCGTATCCGGCCACTTCGTGACCGTCTCGCCGAAGCCGTTCCGCCATGTTGCCGCCCATGCGGCCGAGACCGACCATTCCGAGCTTCATGCCTAAAGAT
>JACCYG010000125.1 GCA_013696595.1 Actinomycetota bacterium
TCATCGTCGGCGGCGGCGACTCCGCGCTCGACTGGACGCTCGGCCTCCAGGACACCGCGAGTCTTCCGATCACGCTGATCCACAGGCGCGAGCGCTTCCGGGCGCTCGAATCGTCGGTCAGCGCGGCGCGCAGGCTCGAGAAGGAAGGCAAGGTCCGGATCGTCGCGCCGGCAGAGATTCGCGCGATTCACGGCAACGGGGCGGTCGAGCGCGTAGTCGTAGAGAACACCGCGAGCGGTGAGACGCTGGAGCTCGAATGCGACGCCGTGATCACGCTGCTCGGCTTCCACTCGCACCTCGGCTCGATCGCGGACTGGGGCCTCGAGCTCCATGGGAAGCGACAGATCCTCGTCGACCCGAAGACGATGGAGACGTCGCTCCCGGGGGTGTACGCCGCCGGAGACGTCGCCGGCTACGAGGGCAAGATCACGTTGATCTCGGTCGGCTTCGGGGAGGCTGCGATCGCGGCGAATAACGCGATCGCGCGCATTCGGGGCGAGAAGGTCCAGCCGAAGTATTCGACGGACTGAAGGAGCTCCGCTCTCTCGCGCCGAATGGAAATGAACCATGTGGATAACTCGGCCGAATAACTAGCCGAGATGGAACAGGTCACCGTTGAATGTCTCCGCTGCGGGACGCCGCGCGTCGTCGTCTGCAACGGATCCGCGCATGTCGACGCCGGGGAATGCCCGCGTTGCACGTATGTCGGCTGGGCCCCGTCGAGCGCGCTCAGTGAGCTCGCCCGCCGGCAGATCCGCGAGCGGCCGCCCGAGCGGCGCGTCGGCATCTATCCGGTCTGAGACCCGAAACCCGCGATGGACGCGGGTAGACTCGAAACTGTGAGCGAGACGGCGCCGCGCGAGCTCTGGGGGCCAGAAACTCAGAAGGCTGTAGCGAACTTTCCCGTTTCCGGGGAGCCGATGCCGGCGCCCGTCATCCGGTGGCTGGGGCGGATCAAGGCCGCCGTGGCGCGCGTGAACGCGGAGCTCGGCCTCCTCGATGCGGACATGGCCGAACGCATCGCCGCCGCCGGCGACCACGTCGCGGCGGGCGACTTCGACGACCAGTTTCCGATCGACGTCTTCCAGACGGGCTCGGGCACGTCCTCCAACATGAACGCCAATGAGGTCATCGCGGCGCTCGCCGGCGACGGCGTTCATCCGAACGACCACGTGAACCTGGGTCAGTCCTCGAACGACGTGTTTCCGTCGGCCGTCCACCTCGCCGCGCTCGGTGAGCTCCAGAGTGACCTTCTTCCCGCGCTCGGCCGCCTCGCAGAGTCGCTCGAGGCCAAGGCGGGTGAGTTCGACGACGTCGTGAAGTCCGGTCGGACCCACCTCATGGACGCCGTCCCGGTCACGCTCGGCCAGGAGTTCGGCGGTTACGGGGCGCAGGTGCGCCAGGGGATCGCGCGCATCGAGGCGACGCTTGAGCGCGTGGGGCAGATCCCGCTCGGCGGTACCGCTACGGGCACGGGCCTGAACACCCACCCCGAGTTCGCCGAGCGCGTTCGCCGCAAGCTCGCGGAGGAGACCGGGCTCACGGTCGCCGCGCCGCCCGACCCGTTCGAGGCGCAGGCCGCACGGGACGCGCTCGTCGAGGCTTCCGGTGTGCTCAAGGTCATCGCCGTCTCGCTGACGAAAATCGCGAACGATCTCCGCCTGATGGGCTCGGGGCCGCGCGCGGGCCTCGCCGAGATTCGGCTTCCGGAGCTCCAGAAGGGAAGCTCGATCATGCCCGGCAAGGTGAACCCGGTCATCCCCGAGGTCGTGACGCAGGTCGGCGCGCAGGTGATCGGAAACGATGCCGCGATCACGCTCGGCGGAATGCAGGGGCATTTCGAGCTCAATGTGTTCGTCCCCGTGATCGCGCGGAACCTGCTCGATTCGATCCGCCTGCTGGCGAGCGCATCCCGCCTTCTCGCAGAGAAGTGCGTGGACGGGATCGAGGCGAACCGCGAGCAGTGCGAACGCTACGCAGAGCTCACCCTCTCGGCGGCGACCGCTCTCAATGCACACATTGGCTACGACCTCGCGAGCGAGATCGTGAAGGAGGCTGCCGAGACGGGCCGGCCACTACGGGAGGTCGCGCGCGACCGCGGCGTCGACGAAGGCGTTCTCGACGAGGCGCTCGACTACCGCGCGATGGCGCGGCCGCACGACCGCTAGGCGCGCTGCTCGCAGCCGTACGTCGTGTCGTACGGTCGACCGACGCCGTGTCGTACCCAGGGCCGCAACGGAGAACGTCGTGCGTTCCGTCCCGGGCGTAAAAGAAGTCGTTACCGCGTCCCCCGATGAGCCGGTCCGTGTTCGCGCCTCCGTTCAGGTAGTCCTTCCGCGGGCCACCGACCAGGCGGTCTCGGCCGCCTTCTCCGAGCAAGTTGTCCTCTCCGTATCCGCCGAAGAGCGTATCCCGCCCGGCGGCACCGAAGAGGGTGTCTCTCCCACCCTGTCCGTAGACCAGGTCACCGCCCGCTCGTGCGAAGACGGAGTCATTGCCGCCCTTCGCATAGATGACGTCGCGCGACTCGGTTCCGTTGATGACCTCTCCGCGATCCGATCCGTAGATCGTCCGGGCGTGCGCTGCGGGTACTCCGATCACGAGCATGGCCGCGACGGCGACGGCAGACTGAAAGCTCTCATCGATACCTCCCGGGATCCTCGGTCGGACGAGGATACAACGATTTCCGTCTCTTTCCTAGCGGCTGAAAACTGCTCTCTCTGCAGCCGAATCGCTGTTGACCGCCCGGCCCATACGGAGTAGGGTCGCGCTCCCGGGAAGCAAACAAAGGGAGAGGTATGCCAGGGAGACGATGGACCTCGCTCCTGCTCGCCTCGTGCACGCTGACGCTCCTCGCGTTCGCGTCGCCGGCGAGCGCCGTCGAGGCCGAGGTCACGAACGGCTCGAACGATGCCGTGTTCTCGCAGAACAAGCAGAACGAGCCCGGCCTCGCGGTCGACCAGGGTCGCGTCGCGCGCGGGCAGCCGCCGCTCGTGCTCGCAGCGGGTGCAAACGACAACATCGACATGGAAGCGTGCAACGCGGGCGACGACACGACATGTCCCTTCACGCCTAATGTCGGCGGAACAGGGATCTCGTTCTCGTTCGACGGTGGCACGACCTGGAAGCAGCCGCAATACACCGGCTGGACGGCGAGACATTGTCTCGGGCTTCCGGGCCCCGACGATCCCGAGTGCGAGGTGAGGCAGGGCCCGATCGGGACGCTGCCACGCTACGACGAGCTCGGTCTCGTCTCAGACGGCGACCCCGCGCTCGCCTTCGGCCCGCGGCCCGGCGCCAACGGCTTCTCATGGACCAACGGGTCGCGCCTCTACGTCGCAAATCTGACCTCGGCCGTTAGCGCCGACTTCAGAGAGACGAAGAAGCCTGCCTTCAAGGGATTCGAGGCGATCTACGTGTCTCGGACGGACAACGCCGAGCAGGCAGCGCAGGACGGTGCCGCCGGCGAAGCTGCCTGGATGCTGCCGGTCCGCGTCTCCAGGCAGAGCAGTGCGACGTTCGCCGACAAGGAGCAGATCTGGGCCGACAACGCACAGTCGAGCCGTTTCTTCGGCTACGTCTACGTCTGCTGGGCCGATTTCCGTGGCGCGGGGGCGGCTCCGCTCGTGGTCGCGAGGTCCGCAAACGGCGGCAACACGTGGCTTCAGCGTCAGGTCAGCCCGGCGCACAACGTCGCGCCGAGGCACTTCGGCCAGTCGGGCTGCACGGTCCGGACCGACTCGACGGGCGTCGCGTACGCCTTCTACGAGGAGTTCCAGGATCCGACGAAGATCGGCTTCCCACCCCAGGCGGTGCACATGATGGTGAAGTCGTTCAATGGCGGCTGGAGCTGGACGAGGCCCCGGGCGATCAATCGCGTCGTCGATCCCTGCTACCGCCTCGACCCGGTGATCAACCGCTGCGTCATGGACGGCATCGCGGGCGCGCGGAGCGACCTGGCCGCCGCTCCCAGCGTCGACAT
>JACCYG010000130.1 GCA_013696595.1 Actinomycetota bacterium
TCCCTCGTGAGAGCATTGTCGTGACGGGAACGTTGTAGACGTGCTCGCCGCCGCGCTTGCGCTCTCCGCGAGCTTCGTCTGGGGCGTCGTCGATTTCGTAGGCGGCACGCTCGCGCGCCGGCATCCCGTGGCGACGATCGCTCTACTCGGGCATGCCACCGGGCTTGCGGCGCTGGCCGTGGCGGTCCTGCTGATCGGCATCGACCAGCGTGCCCTCTCGTTCGGCCTCGCGGCGGGGACGTTCGGCGGAGTCGCCGTCTTCACGTTCTACAAGGCGATGTCACTCGGGAAGCTCAGCATCGCGTCCCCGCTTCTCGCGTGCGGGTCGGTTCTCGCGTTCGCGATCGCCGTCGCGGCGGGCGAGCGGCCCTCGACCCTCTCGGTGGTCGGCGCGCTCGTGGCGCTCGCAGGAGCGGTGCTTGCGTCGATCGAGGAGCATGCGAGCGGCGGCGACCGGCGACGAGCGCTCGGATTCGCGTTCGCCTCGATGTTCGCGCTCGGGGGCTACCTCTATCTGCTCGGTCGTGGGAGCGCGGACGGAGGAACGTTGTCGGCGGTATTCGGCGCTCGTACGACGTCATCCTCGCTCCTGCTCCTGCTCGTCTTCGGCCTCGGTTCGTCCCTTCGAATCGGCTGGCGCGCCTACGGCCTCCTCGCGCTGATCGGCCTCGGCGCGGCGATGGCCTTCATCCTGTACGGATACGCGGCCGACATCGGGCTCATCTCGATCGCGTCCGTGCTGTCCTCGCTCTACCCCGTCGTCACCGTCGTTCTCGCGCACGTCTTCCTCGGAGAGCGTCTCGGGCGAATCCAACTGGCCGGCCTTCCGCTCGTTCTCGTCGGCGTCATCCTCGTCACCACCGCCTGAGCCGACTCGTGGCGACGCGAGCTCGCCACTACCCTTACGGCATGAAGACGCCGCCGTACGCCGCGGGACGAGTTGAGGTCGTGCGGCTCCCGGGCGGCAACACCGAGCCAGACGAAGTGGCCGTCGAAGAGCCACTCGAGATCCGCATCGGAGGCACTCCGATCGCCGTCACCATGCGAACCCCGGGACACGACGAGGAGCTTGCGCTCGGCTTCCTGCTCTCGGAGGGCATCCGGCCGGTGGCCGCTGCGCCTCCCGATGACCTCGCCGCCAATACGATCGAGGTCGATGCGGACGGCTTCGACGCGGCGAGGCTGCAGCGGAACTTCTACACGACCTCGTCATGCGGAGTGTGTGGGAAGGGCGCGCTCGAGGCCGTCGCCGTCGAGGCCCCGCGGGTAGAGAGCGAGCTTCGCGTTCCTGCGAAAACCGTCGCCGCTCTTCCCGAGCGCCTGCGCGCCGCGCAGCCGACGTTCGCCTCCACGGGAGGCCTGCATGCGACGGGGTTGTTCGACGCGAACGGTGAGCTCCTCTGCGTGCGCGAGGACGTAGGGCGGCACAACGCGATGGACAAGGTGATCGGCTGGGCGTTCCGCGAGGGGGGCCTTCCGCTCGACGGGAGCGTGCTGTGCGTCAGCGGCCGTCTGTCCTTCGAGCTCGTCCAGAAAGCTGCGGTCGCCGGATGCCCCGTGGTCGTGGCCGTGGGAGCACCGTCGACGCTCGCCGTCGAACTGGCGCGCGACCGAGGCGTGACGCTCTGCGGCTTCGTCCGCGACGGACGCCTGAACGTCTACTCGGAGCCGTGGCGTATCACGACGTAACCGGCGTTCTGCTCGTCGGCGGCGCGAGCAGCCGGTTCGGGTCCCCGAAGACGGTCGCCGTGTTCGAGGGGGAGATGCTGGCCGAGCGCGCCTACCGGATCATCGAGGATTCGTTCCCGAACGCGATCGCCGTCGGAAAGGCCGAAGACATGTTCCCGTTGTCCTTCGAGGTTCTCGACGACGGAAGCGAACTTCGGGCGGCGATCGTCGGCGTCGCAGCCGCGCTCCGGCTGGCGGATACCGAGATCGCCGTCGCCGTTCCGACCGATATGCCGCTCTTGACGCCCGCGGCCCTTCGTCTCCTCGCGGACGCCGCCGCGGGCTACGACGCAGCGGTCCCGCAGACGGGTCCGCTTCCCGGGGCGTACCGCCGGGCGGCGCTCCCCGTCCTCGAGCGGCGGATCGCCGGCAGCCAGCTCGCGCTTCGTGACGCGCTCGCCGAGCTCGAGACGCACGAGATCGCGCTCAACCCTGAGCTCCTCCGGAACGTCAACACGCGCGACGATCTCGAGGAGCTCGCGCGTTCGCCCGGCCGACGTGGGAAGCGGACAATGAGCTGATTCCCCGGAAGCGTTCGGCGGCGGCGGGGCGCCGACAAGCGCCGCGCGACCGGCTCCGGCCGCCGGTCCTGCGGACGAGCGCGATCGCCGCGGAGCGGGCCGCCGGTCGACCCGCGGCTCGCCGAGGCGGAAACCTTCCTGGAGGATTTTCGGTCGCTTCTGGGATTGCATGGCTTGATGAGGTCAGATTACGTTTGCTGCCATTTTGCTTGCCCCCCGGCTGGGCCGGAACGTCCGAATGTGGCTAGAACGAACAGTTGCCCGGGGCAGGCGTGACGTCGGTGCGCGGTCCGGCCCCGACCGGCAGGAGGTACGTGACCGATACCTCGAGGGGCCCCTCGCCTTCGTTCCTGCCGATGTGGGGGTGGCCGCCGCCGCGGTCGACGAACGTCTGCCCGGCGGTAAAGACGTGCGGTGTGCAGGTTGGATCATCGCCGTCGTAGACCGTGAACGTCCCAGTCTTGATCACGACGAGCGCCGGGCCGGGATGGCTGTGCCAGCCGGTGTGCCCGCCGGGTTGAATCGTGATGGTCTGATCGGCGACGTCGATCGCCGCCTTCGTCTTCAGCTCGACGAGGCCGTCGACCTCGACCTTGAAAGGCGCCGCGACCGTGCCCCGCACGGGGGTCGAGCCGGTCGCCAGAAACCCCGGCGTCGCCAGGGCGGCCCCGGCGAGGAGGCCGAGCGTCGTGATTCCGAGGATGAGGATGCGCTTGATCTTCATTCGTGTCCTTCCTTTTTCGAGCGGAGCTCGAAGAGAGTTCGATCAGAGTCGTGCTTCCATCCAGGGATTTTCCTCCTTCGATCGGGAAAAC
>JACCYG010000131.1 GCA_013696595.1 Actinomycetota bacterium
CGCCCGGCCTTCGTGCTGCTGCGGCCGGGCGTGACCACCCTCGTCGAAGGCGAGCCCGAGCCGGGGCCGCTGGCCGGGCTCGACACCGCCGTCATCGACCGTCTTTCGCTCACTGGCGTCCGCTTCACGCCGAGCATCGCCGAGGCCGAGCACGAAGTTGCGAGCGGGCGGGCAGAAGCAGCGTTCCTCGTCCGCCCTCCGACGATCGACCAGATCGAAGCGGTTGCGCTCGCCGGCGAGAAGATGCCCGAGAAGAGCACTTACTTCTTCCCGAAGCTGACGAGCGGGCTTCTCTTCTCACCGTTCGACGAGTGACCGACTGGCTCGCCGTCGCCCGTGAGGGCCGGGCCGCCGTCGCGCGCGCGCTCGAGGAGCTTCCGACGCGCGCCGATCGCGAGCCCGAGGTCGGAACCGGGAAGGGCGGCGACGAGACAATTGCGATCGACGCGGCGGCGGAGGAAGCAGTTGTCCGCGTTCTCGAGGGTGTCGACGAGGCCTTCACTCTTGTCTCGGAGGAGCTGGGCGAGAGGGTCTTCGGCGACTCGAGCGCATCGCTTCGGGTCGTCCTCGACCCGATCGACGGGAGCCTGAACGCCAAGCGTGGCATCCCGTTCTTCTGCGTCTCGATCGCCGTTGCCGACGGTCCGGTGATGGACGACGTCTTCTTCGCCTACGTCTATGACTTCGGTACCGGTGAGGAGTGGACCGCGATGCGCGGCGAGGGATCGCAGCTGGACGGCGCCCTGCTCGACGGCTCCGGCCCGAAGGACGAGATCGAGGTGCTCGTGCTCGAGGCGACGCGAACCGACCTCGTCGCCGAGAAGGTGGCCTCGATGGTCGATCTCGCGCACCGGACACGTGTCTTCGGGTCGCTTGCCCTTTCGCTCTGCCACCTCGCTGCGGGACGTGTCGACGCGGTCTGCTCGCTCAAGCCGGCTCGAAGCGTCGACATCGCCGCCGCGCAGCTCGTCGTCCGCGAGCGCGGGCTCGCAATCGACCTGCCCGAGGACGCGCCGTTCGGCGCTGCGCGTCTCGATGTCGAGGGTCGCTCGCGTGTCGTCGCCGCACGCACCCCCGAGCGCTGCGCAGAGCTCTTCGCTCGGCTCAACGCGTAGGAGCGCGTTCGGCCACGCGGCGGCAAAGCGCGTCCCGCACCGCCGGCCACTCGTCGTCCGTGATCGCGTAGTAGGCGGAATCGCGGAGCTCGCCGCGGCGCACGAGCATGTGCTTGCGAAAGATTCCCTCGAAGCGCGCCGGGAGCGCGGCGAGGGCGGCTCGCGCGCGCTCGTTCCTCGCGTCGGTCTTGAACTCGACCCGCATGCAGCCGAGCCGCTCGAAAGCGTGCTCGAGGAGGAGCAGCTTGGCCTCGGTGTTCGCTCCCGTCCCCCAGGCGGTCGGCGTGAGCCAGGTGTGCCCGATCTCGAGTCCTCGGTGCTCGGGGCGGAGTGCCAGGTACCGCGTGCTCCCCAGCGCGGCGCCGTCGGCTGCGCGCAAGACCGCGAACGCGGCCTCGGAGCCGTCCGCGGATCCCTCGAGCGCCGATGCGAACCACGCGCGGAAGGTGTCGGCGCTCGCTCCCGCGTCGACGGTCGTCCAGCGCCAGATGCGAGGATCGGAGGCGGCGGCGAGCAGTCTCTCCTCGTGCTTCCGCGCGAGCGGCTCAAGGGTGACGATGCGCCCCTCGAGCCGCTCCGCGAGCCTCTCCCAGGCCACTAGGGAAGCAAGGTGACCGGGATGCGAACACTGTGCGGCGGAGTTCCCGTCCCGGCCGCGTCGTCGTCGTGGACGACGATCGTTCCGGGCTGCTCGCGGTCGACCTGGAACGAGACGTTGACCGCATAGTCGCCGCGGCAGCCGGTGCCGCAGGTCGCGGTCGTGAACGTGGTCGCGATCTGACGGCCGCGGCTGTCGAGGATCTGGACGGTGACGTTCGCTTCGAAGACGTTGGCGGTTCCCTTCACGAGTACGGGGCTCTCGACCTCCTGGCCGTCGTGCGGCTGCTCCACGGTGATCGCCGGGACGATGTCCGCGTAGTCGTCGCAGGTGACGGGGTGGTCGAGGATGATGCCCTCGCCCGAGAAGACGTCCACGGGCTCGCCGTCGAGCTCGAAGAGGACGCCGTCGACCGTCTCGAACTGGTCGAGCGTGCAGGCCACCTGGCCGAGGCGCGCGAACATCGAGAGCGAGCCGCCGCCGGTCTCGAACTCCGAGCTAAGATCGGCCGTCGCGATTCTGTCCTCGATCGAGAGACCGAGCACCTGGGTGCCCTCGGGGATCGCGGTCCCGAATCCCTCGGCGGCCTCGTCGCCATGCGGGCCGGCGAGCAGATCCTGGAGCGCGATCGTTCCGACGCGGCGGCTGAAATCATGCACGCGCTCGACCGGCGCGAGGATCTCGCCCTGCATGAACCACACCTGATACATCATCAGGCGCTCCTCCCCGCCCACGGTCTCGCCGAGGGTCTCGCCCGTCGAGGCCGTCTCGGTTGCGGGCGGCTCGGAGACGGTTTCTCCTTCGCTTCCTGTTGCTCCCGTGCCAGCGGCGGCCGAGGGAACGTTTCCGGCCGACTTGGCGCTTTTGTCGGCACCGCACCCGGCGAGGACGAAACCGAGCGAGCCGGTGAGCACGAGGCCGGCGATGAGTGCGATGAGCTTCTTCACGGTCTTCCTCCTACGTCGGATGCATGCTCATCGTCTCTTTGCCGCGCAACGGAGCCCTCACCGTCGGGTAACGATTCCGTTACGGGTAGGCGGAGCGTGAAACGCGTTCC
>JACCYG010000012.1 GCA_013696595.1 Actinomycetota bacterium
GCCGCGGCGAGAAGCCGGTAGAGCGATCGATCGGGTCGTTCGATGGTCATGGTCCTCACGTCTTCCTCCTAAGGTGGTTAGCTCAGACTCAAGCTCGACGCAGGATGTGAGCCAGCTGTGTCGCTCCAATGAGGATTCGCTCACGCGGCGGCCCACCGGCTCCTTACGCGTTTCTGAAGAAACGCTCATTCGCCGAGAAGACGCTTTCGGACGCAGGGAAACGGCAATAGCCCACCGTGCGCACCTGGTCTCTCAGCATGCGGTGGTGGCTTGGCCTGGCCTTCGCCGTAGTCGCCGCACTCACGGCGATCCTCGTCGCGCAAGGGATGACGAAGCGCTCTGAGTCGGCTTTCCGGGAAGACGCGGAGACTCGCGCCGTCGAAGCGAGCCTCGCCGCCAAGGCCTCCCTTCGAGACGCGGTCGAACGGGGCAATCTCGCCGAGGCCGTGACGGCCGTCGCAGCCCGACGACGGCTCGCCCTCTTCGTCTTCGACAGCGACGGCCGCCCGATCACCCCCATCCGTGCCGCTCAAACGGAGCTCGCCTCGATTCCGGAAGCCGATGCAGCGGTTCTCACGGCCCTCGACGGCCGCCGCTATGTCCGGAGCTACGACCAGGGGCGCGTTACCGTCGTCGCGGTGCCGATGCCCCTGGACTCGGCCGCCGCGCTCCTCACCTACTCGCTTGCGCCCGGCTACGGCCCGACCATGACGATGATCCGCGAGCAGATCCTGCCGGCCGTGACAATGGCCATTATCCTCGGCGGCCTCGCGGGCCTGCTGATCGCGATGCTGCTGGCCCGGCGGCTCCGGCGGATCGGCACAGCTGCGCGGGCGATCGAGGCGGGCGACTTCACGCGCCGCGTCGACTCGCGCTTCCAGGACGAGATCGGCGCGCTCGCCGAGGCGTTCGACCGGATGCGCACGCGGTTACAGGAGTCCTTCGAGGGGATCCAAAACGAGCGGCTGCGCTTGCGCCGGACGCTCGCACGGCTCGATCAGGGCGTCGTGACGATCGACCCCGACCTGAACGTCGAAGCAGCGAACGATGCGGCGGTTCGCCTGCTCGAGGGCCTGCGGGAGGGAGACGCCTTACCGGATCCATGGCCGGACTTCCCGCTGCGCAGCTTCAGCGCCGCCCTCTTCGGTCCCGCCGCGGAGGTCGTCCGGGTTCGGGTCTCTGCGGGCGACAGCCGTTACACGCTCGACGGGACCCCGGCGGGCCAGGCCTTCCGCACCGCGCTCCTCGTGATCACCGACGTCTCGGAGCTCGAGCGCCGCGAGCGGATCGAGCGGGAGTTCGTGACGAACGCGGCCCACGAGCTGCGCACGCCGGTCGCAGCGATCTCCGGCGCGGTGGAGGTGCTCCAGCGCGGCGCCAAGGAACGTCCTGCGGAGCGCGACCACTTCCTCGCGATCATCGACCGTCAGGCAGGTCGCCTCGGACGGCTCTCCCGCTCGCTGCTCGTGCTCGCTCGCGCGCAGACCGGCGCGGAAGATCTGCGCCTCTCCCCGGTCGAGCTCTGTCCACTGCTCGAGGAGATCGCCGAGGCTCTGAGCACCAACGAGGAGGTCGAGGTCGAGGTCGACTGCCCGGACGGCCTGATCGTCTTCGCCGAGCGCGGTCTCCTCGATCATGTCTTCTCGAACCTGGCGACGAACGCGGCCAAGCACACCGAGCGCGGCCGGATCACGATCACTGCCCGACCTTTTGACGCCGAACGCGTCTCGATCGAGCTCGTCGATACAGGCTCGGGCATCGCGCCGGAGGCGCAGTCGCGCATCTTCGACCGCTTCTACCGTGGCAAGACGAGGGAGCCGAACGGCTTCGGCCTCGGCCTCGCGATCGTCCGTCAGGCCGTGGCGGCCCTGAACGGCACGATCGAGGTCTACTCGCGGACGGGATCGGGTACACGCGCATCCGTGCTGTTGCCCCTCGCGAGGTCCGAATGACCGGCCGGATCCTGATCGCCGACGACGAGCCGGACATCGTGGACGCGCTTGCCTACGCGCTCTCGGCCGAGGGATACGAGGTCGACACCGTGACGGACGGCGAGGCTGCGCTCGAGGCAGCCGAACGAGAGCCCTACGACATGATCGTCCTGGACATCATGATGCCGCGGCTCTCCGGCACCGAGGTCTGCCGGCGCCTCCGAACGAAGAGCATCGTTCCGATCATGATGCTGACCGCGAGGGACGCGGAGCTCGATCTCGTGCTCGGCCTCGAGGTCGGCGCCGACGACTACGTGACGAAGCCGTTCTCGGTCGCAGAGCTCGTCGGACGGGTGCATGCGATCCTGAGGCGTCGCGACTTCGAGCGGACGGCGATGACCGGAGCCGTTCGGGAGATCGGGGGCCTCCGGATCGATCTCGCCCGCCACCGTGTCGAGATCGAGGGCGTGCCCGTGCAGCTCACCCGCTCCGAGCTGAAGCTGCTCGTCTTCCTGGCGGAGCGGCCGGAGCAAGTCTTCTCGCGCACGCAGGTCATGGAGCACCTCTGGGAGACGCTCTACGTCGGGGACGCGCGCGCGTGCGACGTCCACGTCTACAACCTGCGCCAGAAGATCGAGGCCGACCCGTCGCACCCGGCCCGGCTCGTGACGGTGCGCGATGTCGGTTACAAGCTGATTC
>JACCYG010000186.1 GCA_013696595.1 Actinomycetota bacterium
GGCGGTAGCTGACCGCGGGCCGCCCACGGCCATGGCCGCCCAGCCACTCGACGATCGCCTTCGCCGCCTCGTCGTGAGGCAAGCCGGAGAACTGGGCGGAGTCGACGAGAACCTCGTTGTCCGAATGGGCAACGAAGGCGGCGCCGTGCTCAACTTCCCCGTCCGCGGGGACGACAACCGTACGAACGGGCAAGTCGAACCGCTGCGCGAACTCGAAGTCGCGCTCGTCGTGCGCCGGGACGGCCATGATCGCGCCGGTTCCGTACTCCATGAGCACGTAGTCGGCAACCCAGATCGGAAGCCGCTCGTCGTTCACCGGGTTGACGACGTAGTGACCTGTGAAGACGCCGGTCTTCTCCCTCTCCGGATCGGCGCGGTCGACGGCCGAACGGGCGGCGGAATGGCGCGCGTAATCGAGGACCTCCTCGGCCTGCGGCGTTCCTTCGACCAGGCGCGGGACGAGCGGGTGCTCCGGTGCGAGCACGAAGAACGTGGCGCCGAAGAGCGTGTCCGGACGCGTGGTGAACACCGGAAGGTCAACGTCGAGCTCCTCGATCCGGAAGATCACCTCGGCTCCCTCGGAGCGGCCGATCCAGTTGCGCTGCATCGTGAGGACGCGCTCGGGCCACGATTCCAGCAGCGCCATCTCCTCGAGGAGCGTGTCGGCGTACGCGGTGATCCGGAAGAACCACTGCTCGAGGTTCCTCGCTTCGACCTCGGCGCCGCAGCGCTCGCAGCGGCCGTCGATGACCTGCTCGTTCGCGAGAACCGTCTGATCGTTCGGGCACCACTTGACCGGAGCGTCCTTTCGGTACGCGAGGCCCGCCTCGAAGAACTTCAGGAAGAGCCACTGCGTCCAGCGGTAGTACTCGGGCTCGTGCGTCGCGACCTCGCGCTCCCAGTCAATCGACCACCCCATTCGGTGCATCTGCTCTCGGATCGCGGCGATGTTGCGTTCGGTCACCGTGCGCGGGTGCGCCCCCTCACGGATGGCGGCGTTCTCCGCCGGTAGCCCGAACGCGTCGTAGCCCATCGGGCGCAGGACGGCGTAGCCCTGGCGGCGGCGAAGATGCGCCACGACGTCCCCGAGCGTGTAATTCAAGACGTGGCCCATGTGGATCTCGCCCGACGGGTAGGGCAGCATCTCGAGGACGTACGTGCGGCGCGCGTCGTCCTTCGCATCGTCCGGGTTCGGGACGGAGAACGCGCCCTCGCGCGCCCAAACCTCCTGCCATTTCCGTTCGATCGTCTTGGGGTCGTACCGCTCCACTAGGCCTCCTGGCACGAAAAAGCCTCTCTTTCGAGAGGCCGTAGGAGAGTCATGCGACCGGCGTTCCGCCGCCCGCTAGCTCTCCAGTCGCTCGGTAAGGAGAAGGCTCACCACGCTCCTACTTTAGCCGATCGATGCAGGCGTTACGACGCCGAGCTCCTCGACGAGGGCGAAGAACGCCTTGGCATAGGGCGAGCCCTTCGTGCGCTCCCGGACCTCGTCCCAGTTCACCTGCTCGCGGACGGCTCGAGCCATCTCGAGTGACCCCTTCAGGTCGAGGTGCGTCTCGTTCAGCGCGAGCAGCTTCGTCGCCATGATGTCCTCGAGGGCCATCACCTTCATCCGAGTCGAGAGCACTTCGATCTCGTCGGCCCGCTCGAACACCTCGTCCGTGACGGGCCCGGTTGCCGGCTCGTAGATCACGTCGATCATGACGTCGCCGTCGAACGCCTTGTAGAGCCAGCCTTCTGGGGGCTTCTCGGTTCGCATGCCCCCGTTCCCGAGGACACGAATGGCGTCCTCGGCCTGCTCCGGCCGGACGACGAAGTCCACGTCGTGGTCGGACGCAGGGCCGCCCCGCGCCCAGCCTGCAAGTCCGCCGGCGAGTACGAACGGGATGCCCGCCTCGCGCAGGGCGCCGGCCGCCCGCTTCATGCTCTCGCAGATCTCTTCGAACTCCGCCACCGCGGGTCCGCTACCCCAACCCCAGGCTCTTCAACCGGGTGATCGGCTGGTGCGCACGGCAAGATGTTTCATCGTGATGCCGATCAGGATTGCCGCCGCAGGAGACATCCACGCGAGCGAGGCGAATCGTCTAGAGATCGAGCAGGCCTTCGGGGCGCTCGACGCCGACGTGGATCTCGTTCTTCTCGCCGGGGACCTCACGACGTACGGCGAGCCCGATCAGGCCGCCGTCCTGGCGGACGTCGTGCGCAGCGCGGACGTGCCGGTGGTCGCCGTGCTCGGAAATCATGACTGGCACTCGAACCGCCACGAGGAGATCGTCCAACTCTTGGCGGATGCGGGCGCCACGGTGCTCGAGCGCAGCTGGACCGTCCTCGAGATCCGTGATCTGGACGTCGGCGTCGTGGGCACGAAGGGCTTCATCGGCGGCTTCCCGGACTCGCAGTTACCCGACTTCGGCGAGCCGCTCCTGCGCCAGGTCTACGCGGAGACGACGGCCGAGGTGCGCGCGATCGAGCAGGGCCTCGAGGCGATCGAGAGCTGTCCCGTGCGCATCGTCCTGCTCCACTACGCGCCGACGACGTCGACGCTCGAGGGCGAGCCGCGCACGATCTGGGCCTTTCTCGGGACGGATCGCATGGCGCCGCCGATCGAGCTGCATCGGCCCGACATCGTGATCCACGGCCACGGCCACGCGGGAAGCTTCGCGGGCTCGATCGGCGACGTCCCGGTCTTCAACGTAGCCGTTCCCGTCATGCGGCGCGACTTTTGGATTTTCGAGGTCGACGGTAAGGAGTCCGCATGACGCGGCTTCCGAACCGCCCGACGTCGTTCTGGATCGCGTCCACGGACGACAGCGACTTCCCGTCTCTAGCCGAGCCGGTCTCCGTCGACGTGGCCGTGCTCGGAGCCGGGATCGTCGGGATCACGGCCGCCCGAGAGCTGAAGCGCGCGGGCAAGGCCGTCGCCCTCGTCGAGTCGCATCGCGTCGTTCGCGGCGTGACGGGCTACACGACCGCCAAGATCACGGCCGGGCACAACGTCATCTACCAGCACCTCGAGCGGCACTTCGGGCGGGACGGCGCGCGCGCCTACGCGCAGGCGAATCAGGCCGCCATCGAGCACGTCGCGACGGTGGTGAGCGAGGAAGGGATCGACTGCGACCTCGAGCGTACGGCGAACTACGTCTATTCGGAGGCCAAAGGCGAGGTCGAAACCCTGCGTCGCGAGGCTGAAGCATGCGCCCGGGCGGGCCTCCCCGCCTCATTCGTCGAGATGACGGAGCTCCCGCTCGACGTCGCGGGTGCGGTCAGGCTCGAGAACCAGGCCCAGTTCCATCCCCGGAAGTACCTCCTTCCGCTCGTCGCATCGCTCCCGGGCGACGGCTCGCACGTTTTCGAGCTCACGCGCGCGCTCGACGTGGACGAGAGCGATTCTTGTCGCGTCAGCACCGACCGCGGCGAGATCCGTGCACGAGACGTGATCGTCGCCACGCACCTTCCGATCCTCGATCGTGGCCTCTTTTTCGCCAAGTCCCACCCCACACGCGAGTACGTCGTGGCCGCACGAATCGACGAAGCCCGGAGCGTCCGCGGTATGTACATCTCGAGCGATGCGCCTACGCGCTCGGTTCGCACGACGCCCTGCGACGGCGGCCGGCTGCTCATCGTCGGCGGGGAGAAGCACAAGACCGGCCAGGAACCTCGGCCCGACGAACGCTACGAGCGCCTCACGGCGTGGGCCCGCGAGCGCTTCGGCGTCGAGGCGATCGAGTACCAGTGGTCGACGCAGGACAACTTCTCCGTCGACCGTGT
>JACCYG010000212.1 GCA_013696595.1 Actinomycetota bacterium
CGAGGAAGATGCCCACGCCACCGCTTCGCTGGAACCACGGGAGAGCGAGCCCGCGGTTCGAGAGCGAGAGGATGCCGAGCACGTCGCTCCCCTCGTCGAACGGACGAAGGTTCAAGAAGACACCTGCCCACCAGAAGATGATGATGATGAGCACGGGGATGTTTCGGAGCGATTCGACGTAGAGGGCGGCGGTCCGGCGGACGAGCCAGTTCGTCGAGAGCCGGGCCACCCCGACGATGACGCCGAGGACGGTGGCAAGGAGGATCCCGAGGAACGCGACCTTCGCCGTGTTTTGCGCGCCTACGAGCAGCGCCTGGAAGATGCTCTGGCTCGAGCGAAAGTCCGAGTCAGGGACCGCGAATCCGGCGGGCTGGCGCAGGTAGCGGAAGTCCGTGCGGACCCCGAGCCGCTCCAGGTTGTCCGTCAGATTCCCCCACAGGTACAGGAGGAAGAGCGTGACGACGAGGAGGAATCCCGCCTGGAAGGCGAAGCGCAGCACGCGGACGTTCCGCCAGAGCGGCGGAGCGGCCGAGGCGGTCGGAGTCGCGGCAGTCACGGCCCGTTGGGGGTGCGGGGCGGCAGCCGCGGCCGCCGCCCCGCGTGCGATCTCCTAGCGGTACGGCGGCGCGTACTGCAGGCCGCCGTCCGTCCAGAGCGCGTTCAGCCCGCGCTCGAGCCCTAGCGGCGACCCTTCGCCGACGTTCCGGTCGTAGATCTCGCCGTAGTTTCCAACCTCACGGATGATGTTCACCGCGAAGTCGGCGTCGAGTCCCAGGCCGGAGTCGAAGGGCTCGCCTTCCACCGGCTGCCCGAGGAGCCTCTGGATGTCGGGGTTCTCGCTCTCCAGACTCTCGTCGATGTTCTCGGACGTGATTTCGAACTCCTCTGCCTGAATGGTCGCGAAGATCGCCCAGTTGACCGCGTCCGCCCACTCGTCGTCGCCGTCGCGGACGGCGGGGCCGAGCGGCTCCTTGGACATGATGTCCTCGAAGAGCCGCAGCCCCTCGGGGCCGCCCTCAGCCTCCGGCCACGCCGACTGGATCCCGGCGAGCTGCGAGTGGTCCGACGTCCACGCGTCGCAGCGGCCCTGGATAAACGCCTGCTGCAGCGGGTCGGCCTCTTCGAAGGTGATGGGCTCGTAGTCGAGGCCCTCGGCCTGGAAGACGGACTCGAGGTTCAGCTCCGTCGTCGTTCCCGAGAGCACGCAGATCCGCGCGCCGTCGAGATCAGCGAGCGACTGGAACTGGCTGTCCGACTTCACCATCATTCCCTGGCCGTCGTAGTACGTCGTGTGCAGGAAGCGCGCGCCCTCCGACCCGTCGCGCGAGGCCGTGTAGGTCGTGTTCCGGATGAGGACGTCGATCTCGCCCGACTGAAGTGCCGTAAAACGTTGCTCCGCGGTCAGCGGCGTGAAATCGACGGCTTCCGGATCGCCGAGGACTGCGGCCGCCACCACGCGGCAGAAGTCGATGTCGAAGCCCTCGAACTCCCCGCCCTCCGTGGCGACCCCGAAACCGGGGACGGCCTCGTTCACACCACAGACGAGCCGCCCGCGGTCCTTCACCTGTTGCAGGACGCCTTCGCCCTCGCCTTGACCTTCCTCGCCGGTGGTCGTCTCCTGACCTGCCGCCTCGCCGTCACCGTTTCCCCCGTCATCGCTGTGCACGCAGCCGACGGCGACGAGCAACGCGATCGCGAGGATGAGTCCGAGCCCGAGAATCCCCCGTGTGCGCACGGATCCTTCCCTCCTTCGCTGACAACTAAATCTCTTCGAGCGGGAGGCTAACGCACGCCGGAGCGGCTGTCAGCAGCGATCGGGCGACTAGCCGGCAGGCGAAACCGGCGCTTCGGGCGAGCCCGCCGCCCTCCGCTTCGTTGGGCGTCCATCCAGCTTGCCCCATGCTTCCGTGAGGACCTCGCCCAAAATCCCCACGATCTCGTCGAACTGGGCCTGCTCGGCGACGAGCGGTGGAGAGATCTGGATCACGGGATCACCACGATCGTCGGCGCGGCAGATGAGCCCGGCCTCGAAGAGCCGGGGCGACATGAAGCCGCGGAGGAGTGACTCGCTTTCCTCGTCGGAGAAGGTCTCCCGCGTCTCCTTGTCCTTCACGAGCTCGAGCGCGTAGAAGAACCCCGTTCCGCGCAGATCGCCTGCGATCGGCAGGTCGAGGAGCTGGGCGAGCGTCGCCCGGAAGCCGTCCTGCTCTGCCGCGACGTGCTCGACGATCCGCTCTCGCCGCATGATCTCGAGGTTCTTGAGTGCGATCGCGGCCTGCACGGGATGTCCGCCGAAGGTGATGCCGTGCGCGTACATCGCCGTCCCGTCGAGGAACGGCTCGATCACCGCGTCCCGCGCAAGGACCGCCCCGATCGCGGCATATGCGGAGGAAAGGCCCTTTGCGCACGTCACGAGGTCGGGCTTGATGTCGTACCGATCGGACGCAAACCACCCGCCGAGGCGTCCGAACGCGGTGATGACCTCGTCCGCGCAGAGGAGAATCCCGTAGCGGTCGCACATCTCGCGGACGCCCTGGAAGTACCCCGCAGACGGAGTGAGTGAGCCGCCGGCGTTCTGGACCGGCTCCATGATCACCATCGCGACCGTCTCGGGGCCTGCCTGGACGACGGCCTCCTCGAGGTCGGTGAGGAGGAACTGCGTGAACTCCTCCTCCGTCTCTTCGGGCGGCCGGTGATAGCGGTTCGTGTTCCACACGTGGATGACGTCGGGGACGAGCGGCTCGAACGGTGCGCGTAGCGCCGCGATCCCGTTGATCGAGAGCGCACCCATCGTGGTGCCGTGATAGGCGACCCGCCGCGAGATCGCCTTCCAGCGCCGCTCGCCGCGCGCTGTGTGGTACTGGCGGGCGAGCTTCCAGGCCGCCTCGACAGCCTCTGAGCCGCCGTTCACGAAGAAGACGCGGTTGAGGTCGCCCGGCGCGAGCGACGCGAGCTCGGCGGCGAGCTCGATCGCGCGCGGGTGCGCGTAGCCCCAGTTCGTGTAGAAGGGAAGCTCGCGCATCTGCGCGGCAGCGGCCTCCCCCATCTCCTCGCCGTACGAGTACCCGACCTGGACGGCGAAGAGACCCGCCAGCGCGTCGAGGTAGCGCTTGCCGTTCGCGTCCTCGAGATAGCAGCCGTCGCCGCGCACGATGATCGGGATGTCGCCGTCGCGATAGCTCCCCATGCGGGTGAAGTGGAGCCAGAGGTGGTCGCGAGCGGCGCGCTGGAGCTCGGCGGGGGTGAGAGACGTGGCCGTGGTGCTCATGCGGCTCCTTTCGGGGATCGTCGCCACTGGAAGGCGATGTTCAGGAACATGAGGACGAGGGCGGCGGCAAAGACCATCGTCCCGATCACGTTGATCTGCGGCGGCACAGCGACACGCGCGGCTCCCCACACGAAGAGCGGGAACGTCTGGTCGGAGCCGGACACGAGGTACGTGATCACGAAATCGTCGACCGAGAGCGCGAAGGCGAGCAATCCCGCCGCGAGCACGCCCGGCGCAATCAGCGGCAGCGTGACGCGATAGAACGTCGCCCAGGGGGTCGCGAAGAGATCCATTGCGGCCTCTTCGAGATGCCGGTCGTGGCCGGCGAGCCGGGCGCGCACGGTCACGACGACGTAGCTGATGTTGAACATGATGTGAGCGATCAGAATCGTCGCGAAGCCGAGCGGAATGGAGTAATTGAGGAAGAGCGTCAGGAGCGACGAGCCCATGACGATCTCGGGCGAGGCCATGGGCAGGAAGATGAGAAGGTTCGTCGCGCCCCGGCCGCGGAAGTGATAGCGGACGAGAGCCAGGGCGATCAGGGTGCCGAGGATGGTTGCCGCGATACTCGAGAGGGCCGCGATCTCGAGCGAGAGCACGACCGCTCCTCGAAGGTCCGGGAAGCCGAACGGGTTCGCCCAGTTGTCCAGGGTGAAGGACCCCCAGGTGAAATTGAACCGCCCGACGGGGTCGTTGAAGGAGAAGGCAACCACCACGGCGATGGGCAGAAGCAGGTAGACGAGCGCGAGGATCGCGAACAGCGTGAGGAGGTGATGGCGCGCGGCCGCCACTGCCCTGGCGGAAAGATCGAAGCGGCGGGGTGCCGGGAGCTGCTCCGCCGCGATGCTCATGCCGCTGTCCCCGCCGTGACACGCTCGCTCCCGACCGCCCGCGCGTACAGCAGGACCGCGATGACGATCCCGGCCATGAGGACGAACGAGAGCGCGGCCGCCTGCGGATAGTTCGCGACCTCCTTGAACTGCGACTGGATCACGTTTCCGATCATCAGCTGCCTCGGCGTCCCGAGCAGCTCCGCGTTGATGAAGTCGCCCGCGGCCGGGATGAACGTGAGCAGCGTCCCGGCGAAGACGCCGGGGAGAGAGAGCGGGAACGTGACCCGTAGGAACGCCTTCACCCTGCTCGCGTAAAGATCCTGGGCCGCCTCGATCAGACGCTTGTCGATCTGCTCGAGGCTCACGTAGAGCGGGAGCGCCATGAAGGGGAGGAAGTTGTAGGTGATGCCCGCGACGACCGCCGTCGTCGTGGCGAGCAGACGGCCGTCCTCACCGACGAGATGAAGCGTTCGCAGGGCATCGACGACGAAGCCCTGGTCGGCGAGGATCGTCTTCCAGGCGAGCGTCCGGATCAGGTACGTGACGAAGAACGGGGCGATCACGAGCAGCAGGAGGAAGTTCTTCCAGCGACCGCCCCGGAACGCGATCCAGTACGCGAGCGGATAGCTGATCAGGAACGCGGCGAGGGTCGCCACGCCCGCGTACTCGAGTGAGCGGATGAAGTGGCCGCGGTAGAGCGTGAACGCGTCCGAATAGTTGTCCCAGGCCCACGCGAACGTGTAGCCCGAGAACAGGTCGCCCGCCTGAAGCGACGTGTAGCCGAGGTAGTACATCGGGACGACGAAGAACAGCGCCAGCCACGCGAGGCCGGGCAGGAGCAGGAGGTAGGGCACGAGGGCCCGATGCCGGTGGAAAAAGTTCACCGCGTCACAGTTCGCAGCCGTGCCGTCGGCTCAGGCGCCGATGACCGCCTGGAACTTCTCCTTGTACTCCGCCTTATCCGCCGCGTCGGCGTCGAAGATGAAGGTCTTCGACAACATCTCCTCGGTCGGGAAGATGAGCGGGTTTCCGACCGCCGTTTCGTCGAACTGCGCGATCTGGTCCTCCGCTCCCTTGACCGGGGTGACGTAGTAGATGTACGCCGCGATCTGGGCGGCCTTCACCGGGTCATAGACGTAGTTCATGAACGTGGAGGCGGTGAAGACGTCACCCCCGTTCGGGATGAGCATGTTGTCGGTCCAAATGTGGCTGCCGGTGTCGACGACGGTGAACTCGATGTTCGGGTTGTCGATCCCGGCGGCGACGTCACCCGACCAGGCCATCGCGGCCCAAACGTTCCCTGAAGCGAGATCCTCGACGTAGTCGTTGCCCGTGAAGCGGCGAATCTGCCCTGAGTCGACGGCGTCCTGGAGCGCGCTGATCGCCGAATCGAACGCCTCGTCGGTCACGTTCTCGGGATCGCCGCCCTGCGCCGCGATCAGGAGGCCCATCGTGTCCGGCATCTCGGTCAGGAACGTGACCTTGCCCTTGAGCTTCGGGTCGGTCAGGAGCTGATCCATGGTCGTGACCTTGCCGATCGTCTTCTTGTTGTATGCGATCCCGGTCAGCCCCGACTGCCAGGGCAGGCTGTAGTCACGGTTCGGATCCCAGCCTGGGCTCTTGAGCGCGTCCTGGAGGTTCTCCTCGTTCGGAATGGCGCTCTTGTCTTTCTTCTGCAGGTATCCGAGCTTGATCATCCGCGCCACCATCCAGTCCGAGAGGACGACGATGTCGCGGCCGATGTCGTCGCCCGCCTTGAGCTGGGCCTGGTACTTCCCGAACCACTCCTCGTTGTCGTTGACCTCCTCGATGTACCGGACGCTGACGCCCGTGTCGCGCTTGAACTGCTCGAGCGTGGGGCGCTTCTTCGTCTTCTCGTTGATGTCGATGTAGAAAGTCCAGTTCGCGATAACGAGCTGATCCGCGAGCTCCTGGCTGACGGTCGTCGTTCCGGCCGCCTCGCCGGTCGTCGTTTCCTGGCCTTCGATGCCGTCGCCGCCACAGGCGGCGAGCAGCGAGGGAAGGGAGACGGCGGCGCCACCGAGCGCGGCGCGGCGAAGCAGCTCTCGTCGGGTGATCGGATCCATCATCTGCGTTCCTCCTCAAGGGCGTCGACGACGAAGGTGGACTCCGGGCTCCAGCTGAGCGTGACGCGGTCGCCCGCCGCGAGGCCGGAAGGGCCATGGTCGGTGTTCTGTGCGTAGACCGTGATCGAGCCGGTTCCGGTCTGCGCGATGTACTGCGTGGAGACTCCGATGTAGCTCCGCTCCGCGATCACGCCTTCGAGCATGTTCGACTCGCCGGCGGCGAGTCGGATCTTCTCGGGCCGGATGCCCACGGCGACCGGGCCCGTCCGCCCGGCCAGAGCGGCGGCCGGCACGCGAACCTCGGTTCCGTCCTCGAGTCGCACGACGCCTTCGCCAGCCGCGCGCCCTCGCAGCAAGTTGGATGCGCCGAGGAAGCTCGCGACGAAGGCGGTGCGTGGACGCTCGTACAGCTCGTCCGGGCTCCCGAGCTGCTCGATCCGGCCTGCATTCATCACGGCGATCTGATCGGCCATCGTCATGGCCTCCTCCTGGTCATGCGTGACGTGGACGAAGGTAATGCCGACGTCGTTCTGGATCCGTTTGAGCTCGAGCTGCATCTGCTTTCGGAGTTTCAGGTCGAGCGCGCCGAGCGGTTCGTCCAGAAGCAGGACCTGCGGGCTGTTCACGAGCGCGCGCGCCAGGGCGACCCGTTGCTGCTGGCCGCCGGAAAGCTGACCGGGCTTGCGCTTACCAAGGCCCGGGAGCGCAACGAGCTCGAGCATCTCCTCCACCCTTCGCTTCAAGGGGTCGCCCCTCTGCCCGCGACGGCGCAGGCCGAAAGCGACGTTCTCGAAGATGGAGAGGTGCGGGAAGAGCGCGTAGCTCTGGAAGACGGTGTTGACGTCGCGCTTGTACGGCGGGAGACCGGTGACGTCGGCATCGCCGAGGAAGATCGCGCCGCCCGTCGGCTCCTCGAAGCCGCCGATCATGCGAAGCGTCGTCGTCTTGCCGCACCCGGACGGTCCGAGCAGCGCAAAGAAGCTTCCGCGCTCGATCGCGAGCGAGACGTCGTCGACCGCGACCACGTCGTCGAAGCGCTTGGTCACACGCTCGAGGCGGATGTCCGCGACCTCGCGGCCGCGCGTCACTCGGCCGGTCTCGGACCGTTCCTCGACCGCCATCAGCGACCGCCCCAGTCGCCAGAGGCCCCGTTCTTCGGACGGGCGCCCCAGTTGTAGAGCTGCTTCCAGAGGTCGAGGTAGACGAAGCTCTCGGTCGAGACGACGCCGTCCAGGGCGCGCACCCGGTTGATCACGTCGAGAAGGTGGCGCCGGTCAACGCAGACGATCTCCACGATCAGATCGAACTGGCCCGCGGTGATGACGACGTAATCCGCCTCCCGCCAGCTCGCGATCTCGTCGGCGACGAGCTCGGGGGGCCCGTTCGTCTTGACGCCGAGCATCGCCTGGGCCTCAAAGCCGAGCCCGAGCGGGTTCGTCACCCCGGTGACCTGCAACACACCGTCGGCGCAAAGCCGCGCGTACCGGTTTCTGATCGTCGCCTCCGAGACGCCGAGCTGCGCCGCGATGCGGCGAAACGGCTCGCGTCCGTTCTCCTGCAAAGCCTCGATGAGCCGGCGATCGAGGTCGTCGATCGACCGCGGTCTAGTGACCGCTCCACGCTCGGCAACGTGTTGGCGCTCGACGATGCGCGGGAACCTACCACCTTCGTTTCGCAAACGCAGGCGAAGCGCAATCTTCGTTGCGCAACGCGCAACGTGCAGGGCCGAGCCGGCGCGGGCGGGTCGAGACCCCCCTACGAAGTGCGAAGGGGCGCCTCACGGCGCCCCTTCGCGTAGCACGTGATGGCAAAATCAATCGATTTTCGCCATCACGTGCTTTACCTGCGTGTAGTCCTCGAGGGCGTACATCGACAGGTCCTTGCCGTACCCGGACTGCTTGTAGCCGCCGTGCGGCATCTCCGAGACGAGCGGGGTGTGGTCGTTGATCCACACGGTCCCGAACTGGAGCTTCCGCGCCGCGTTGAGCGCACGACCGACGTCGCGCGTCCAGACCGAGGCGGCGAGGCCGTAGCTCACGTCGTTCGCCCAGGCAATCGCTTCGTCGTCGTCGGCGAACCGCTGCACCGTGACCACCGGGCCGAAGACCTCACGCTGAACGATCTCGTCGGTCTGATCGACCTCGGTGACGACGGCGGGCTTCACGAAGAAGCCGCGGTCGCCGTTCGAATCGCCGCCGGTCAGGACCTTCGCGCGGCCGTTCGAGGTGGCGCGCTCGAGGAATCCGAACACGCGGTCCTGCTGCGCCTTCGAGATGACCGGTCCCATCTCGATCTCCTCCCCCTCGGCGGGGTCGCCGACGTTCAGCGACTCCACGGCCGGAACGAGCGCCTCGAGCAGGGTGTCGTAGATCTTCGGGCCCGCGACGACGCGCGACGCAGCGGTGCAATCCTGCCCCGAGTTCCAGTAGCCGGCGATCTTGATTCCTTCCGCGACGGCTTCGGGATCGGCGTCGTCGAAGACGACGACGGGGGCCTTTCCCCCCAGCTCGAGATGGACGCGCTTGAGGGTTTCTGCCGCCGTACGCGCGATCTCCTTCCCCGTCGCGACGTCGCCGGTCAGCGAGACGAGGCGGACGTCCGGATGGCGGACGATGCCTGCGCCGACCGGCTCGCCGTCGCCGGTGATCACGTTCAGCACCCCGGCCGGGAAGATCTCCGCGGCGTACTGCGCCATCATCAACGTCGTCAGCGGCGTCTGCTCCGAGGGCTTGAGGACCGTGACGTTGCCTGCCGCGAGCGCAGGGGCGATCTTCCAGACCGCCATCATGAGCGGATAGTTCCACGGCGCGATCTGCCCGACGACGCCGAGCGGCTCGCGCCGGATCATCGACGTATAGCCGCGCATGTACTCGCCGGCCGCGCGGCCTTCCAGGACGCGGGCTGCGCCCGCGAAGAAGCGGAGGTTGTCGGCACACACGGGCGGCTCGTCCTGCGCCGCCGGGAGTGGCTTGCCGACGTTCTCCGACTCCACGCGAGCGAGCTCTTCGCTATTCGCGTCGATCGCCTCGGCGAGCTTGAGCAGCATCTCCGAGCGCTCCTGCGGCGTGGTCTCGAGCCAGTCGGGCAGCGCCTGCTTGGCCGCCTCGACCGCCCGGTCGACATCGGCCTGAGAACCGCGCGGAACGTGTGCGATGGTCTCGCCGGTAGCGGGGTTCAAGACCTCCTGCGACTCGCCGTCGACACCGTCCACCCACTCGCCGCCGACGAAGTTCTGGTACTGCGAAGCTGCAACACTCATTCGGACCTCCGATCTCCGGTGAAGCCAGCGTATAGCCGTGGCGCTGCGCCTGGCAACCGTCGAGGCGATTGTCGCGGTCGACTAACGCGTCCCGAGCGGCATGCGGAGAAGGCGCGGCACGGCGGCGACGGCGCGCGCCGCGACGGGCGGTCGGTCGGCCACCTCCTCCGCCTCCTCGCAGGCGAGAATCGCCGCGCGGATCGCACCGCCGCCGAGCCACTTGAGCGGCTCCGGCGGCAAAGCGGCTTGGGGCATCCGGACGAGGGGCGATGCAGCCCACTCGTCGTCCCGGCCGAGGGCGAGCGAAGCGAGGATCTGACCTCCGAGCCAGCTCGGCCCCACCCCATGGCCCGAGTAGCCGACGCCGTAGTGGACCCGGGTCCCCGGAAGCGTCCCGAAGAAGGGGAAATGGTCGACGGAGACGTCGATCGGCCCGCCCCACGAATGCGTCACGCGGACGTCCCCGAGCGCGGGGAGAAGCCGGCGGAGACCGAGCTCGGCGCGCGCGCCGGTTGCGGTGTCACCGATGAACCGCGTGTCGACCCGCCCGCCGTGGCCGATCGGCCCAGACCCGCTGCCCATGAGCACCCGTCCGTCCGGCGTCGTTCGGAAATAGTGGATGAACATGCGACCGTCGGTGATCGCCTCGCCGCCCGTCCAGCCGATCTCGACGAGAAGGTCCGGGACAGGCTCGGTCAGGACGACGTAGCTGCCAAAGTTCGTGAGACGGCGCGCAAGCGGCGGCCAGCCGGTGGCGGCCGCGTTGGTCGCGACAACGACCTCGTCCGCGCGGAGCTTGCCGCTAGGCGTCTCGAGAACGTTCGGGGCGCCTCCGCGCAGCGCGGCTACTCGCGTTCGCTCGTGGAGCGCGACCCCGCTCACCAGCGCGGCGCGGCGCAACGCCCGCGCAAGGCGCGCGGGTTGGACGGTGGCACCGTCGCGGAAGAACACGCCGCTGCGAAAACGCGGCGAGCGACAGTGTTCGGCGACCTCCTCGGCTGTGAGTGGAACCGCCTCCTCCTCGACGCCGAGCTCGCGCGCGGCGTGCACCGACCGCTCGACGGCCGCGTCCTGCGCCGGCGCCGCCGAGACCTTCAGGTAGCCGCCTTCGCGAAGCCAAACGTCCTCGTTGCGTTCCTCGCAGAAGGTCCGCACCGAGGCGATCGCACGAGAGGCCGACCGCGCGACGGCCAGTGCGTCCTCGTCGCTTACGACCTCGCGGAGCCGGTGCAAGTGCGTCCAGTAGCCGTTCAGGAAGCCGCCGTTTCGCCCGCTTGGCCCCCAGCCGCAGATCTCGGCCTCGAGGACGGCGACGCGCACCGAGGGATCGCGCTCTTTCAGTGCGAGCGCGGTCCAGAGCCCCGTGTACCCCCCGCCGACGATCGCGACATCGGCCTCGGCGTCCCCTTCGAGCCGTGGCGCCTCCGGCGGCGGCGCCTCGGCCTCGAGCGCCTCCTCGAGCCACCAGGGCGGAAGGGACGGTCTGACGCTCGGAGCGGAATCTCTGTTTCTCATAACACGCGCGCGTATTGGGAAGCCCCCGCCCACCCCCGTCTTCGACGATAGCGCGAGAAGGCGCGCGTGTGGTGACCGTCTGCGACAAGAGGCGCCGCCACATGAGACGAATCCGCACGGTGCCGCCGGCGGGCTCGAGCGGAGCAGGCGGTCGCGCGGCCCTCGCCTCGGCGCGGCCAGCACCGGCTCCTAGACTCCGCGCCGTGCTCGTCCAGCATCCTGAGTCGGTCGCGATCATCCCGGTCGACGGCGATGAGGTCGTGCTCGTCCGACAGACGCGCCCTGGCGCGCCGGAAAAGACGCTCGAGCTCCCGTCGGGAAAGCTCGAGCCGGGTGAGACTCCGGAGGAGGCGGTTACGCGGGAACTCGCGGAGGAGTGCGGCCTAGCCGCCCGCTCCATCCGCGAACTCGCCGCGTTCTGGGCTGTGCCAGCCTACTCCACCGAGTACGTCCACGTCTTCCTCGCGACGGGCCTTGTCCGAGCGGACGCGGCGGCACTCGACGACGACGAGGACGTCGAAGTCGAGCGGCTCCCGGTCGCCTCCGCCCTCGCCGAGCTCTCAGACGCCGTCTCCGTCGCCGCCTTCGCCATCTGGCAGCTGGGACGATGACCGCAGAAGGCGAGCGTGCTCGCGCGCCTGCGTCGTCCACGAACGCGCTCCGCTCCGCGCCGGCCGCTGACGTCGCTCCTCCGGTTGCGCCGAACCTCGTTCGACCGCGCGAGATTCCGGGCGCGCGGCACGTGGGGCGCAACACGCTCGAGATCCTGGTCTTCCGCGGGCTCTCGACACCGCTCGCACTCGTCCTCGTGGTGCTCCAGAGCCGTTTCCTCGAGCCGAGCGGGCGCGGCGCTTACGTCCTCGGCGTCCTCACCGTCACCATCTTCTCCCGACTGCTCGGCCAGCTCGGTGTCGCCGTGGCGAATCGCCTACGCGAGGAGGCGGGAGAGACGCGCGACCTCGTCCAGCGCGCGCTCGCACTCGGAGTGCTCACCGGCGCCGCGGCTGTTCCACTGATTGCCCTCTTCGGCGCGTATGCGGCCGACATCGGTAGGGACGTCGCCCTTCTCGCCGCCCTCGCGCTCATTCCGAACGTGATCTGGCAGACGATCTCGGGGGTCCTCCTCGGCCTCGCGCGGGTCCGCCTCTGGAACTACATCCAGCTCGGCTCGCCCGTCCTGACCACGGTCGGCCTCGTCGCCCTCGTCGTCTGGCTCGATACGGGCGTCCGCGGCGCGGTCCTGGCCTGGACCGTCGCCAACGTCGTCACCGCCGCGCTCGCACTCGTCGCGACCCGAGATCTCTGGCTGCCGCTGCGCCTCCCCCGCCTCGGCGACCGGACCGGGCGGCTGCTCGCCCGTCTCGCGGTAACGATGGGTGCCGTCCAGGTCGTGAAC
>JACCYG010000221.1 GCA_013696595.1 Actinomycetota bacterium
GTGTCCGTGTCCTCTGCGATCGGGCCGTCGAGCCGCACGATCACGTCGAGGAGAAGATCGCCGAGTGTGCAGATCACGGGATGAATCTAGTGCGCGGGCCGACCCGTTGGTGATTCGGCACGCCTGCTCCGAGAATCGACTCGATGCGCGCAACACGCGTGCGTTTTTTCTCGTTATCCTCGAAGTAGGGGAGGCGGGCGGGCTCCCTCTACTTGCGCGTGTATCTCCTGGCGGCTCGTACACTCTCGCTGTGGACGAACGCCGCGGCACGCTCAGGTCTTTTCTGATCGGCGGCCTCCTCGGTGGCGCAGCCGGGCTTGCGGCGTCCGGACGGATGAAGGTTCGACGACGCCCGCAGCGGACGACGCTCCAAGGGCTCGCCGCGTTCGAACAGGCGCCCTGTTACCGCGAGCTCGGCGATCGGGAAACGACGGACGTCGGGACGGCGCGCCGATAACCCATCATTTGCTGGCACTTCCCCGCCGCGAGTGCCGAGGATGACCAAGGCCGGTGGTACGCTTTCCCCGCCCCGGAGAGGGCCATTTCACGATGCCGACCTACGAGTATCGCTGCCCCGACGGCCATACGTTCGAGCTTTTCCACCGGATGAGCGATCCGTCGCCCGATGTATGCGAGGTGTGCGGCGCAAGCCCGGTCCAGAAAGTCCTCTATCCCGCTGCGATCCATTTCAAAGGGTCCGGCTTCTACAGCACCGACTACGGCCGCGGCGCCTCCAGCAAGCGCGACGGCAAGGAAGGCGATTCCGGCGCGTCGGAGTCCAAGTCGGACGACAAGAAGGACAAGGTCGAGAAGAAGCCCGCTGAGCCTAGCGCTACGTAGTTACTTGGCGCTCTGACCTACGAAGCACCCGGGACCGAAGAGCTCCGAGCCCGGCCGCGGGGGCTGCGCGGCCGTCTTGCCCGTGAACATCAGGATCACGTCTCCGGTGTCCTCGGCGAGGATGTACGAGCCGTCGCTCGAAAGGCTCCCCCCGAGTCGGCACCGAACAGGATCGGCGGCCGCCCGCCGTTTCACCCAGGCGAGCTGCATGAGCTCGCCGGCGGAAAGGTCGGTCGTAAGCGGCCGCGCTAGGTCGTCTCCGATCAGCGGAAGCCGCAGAAACGTCCCGAAGCTTGTTGCCTTGCTCCCGATCGCCTGGACGACCTGCTGCTGATTGGCGATCCGCGTGAGGTCGCTCGACTGGGGATCGAGTAGGTTCTTCCTGACGCGCGAGTAGGTGAGCGCGCGGCGTCCGTCCATCTCCTGAACTCCGCGCGAGAAGCGCCAGCCCTTCCAGCGCTGGCATCGAGCCGGGGTCCCATACGGGCAGTCGAACTTCGAGAGGATCGGTTTCTTCACGTTGATGGTCACGCCGCCCAGCGCGTCGATCACCTCTCCGAACCGCTGGAAGTCCACGATGACCACGTGGTTGATCGGAAGCCCGGTGAGGCTCTGGACCGTCTTCAGCGTGAGTGCCGCGCCGCCGAGCGGATACGCCGCGTTGATCTTGTCCTCACCGTGGTCTGCGATCGGCACGCGGAGGTCGCGCGGGATCGAGAGCAGTGACATGCGATGCTCGTCGGGGTCGCTCCGCACGAGCATGAGCGAGTCGGAAAGCCCCTTCCGGCTTCGCCCCCTTCCGGGCCCGGCGTCACTTCCGATCAAGAGGATGGTCGACGGGATCGACAGGATCGATCCTTCGGACGGACTGAGTGCGCGCGTGGCCTCGCCGTCAAGACGGCTGTTGGCTTCCTTGACGCCGTTTCGGAACGCGAGGAAACCGAGCACTCCCCAGACCACGATCAAGAGTAGGAGCAACAGAACGAAGAGGGCGATCCCGCGGCGCCAGCGCCGCCGCTTGCGAACCGGCTCCGCGTACGTGCCGCGGTAGCCGTCGCCGTCGCTCCCTTTGCCCCCGTCGGCTCGTTCGCGCGCAACGGGAGCTCCTCGGACGGGGCCCTTGACGCGCCCGCCCCGGTAGACCTTGTAGGGCTTCTCCTTGTCCGCCACGCCGACGGGTTATCGTAGCCCGGCCGTTCAGGGCGCTAGCGCATCGGAGCGCACATGACCGAACAGCACGTCATCGCCATCGATCTCGGGGGCACGAAGTTGGCCGCGGGGGTCGTCGATCGCGAGGGCACCGTTCTGCGCAGAACCGAGCACCCGACGGAGACATCGAGTCAGGACGCGCTCCTCGCGCAGATCGACGGCGCGATCGAAGAGCTGATGAACGGCGAGGTGGGCGCCCTCGGGATCGGAATTCCGTCTCTGATCGACCAGCGCGCGGGCCAAGCCGGTTCCTCCGTGAACGTACCGCTCACCGGCGTCCACCTCCGCGACCAGCTCGCGACCCGGTTCGGCGTCCCGGTCGCGCTCGAGAACGACGCGAACGCGGCAGCGCTCGCCGAGCACCGTTTCGGCGCCGGACGGGGAACGGCCCACATGGTCCTCCTGACGCTTGGGACCGGCATCGGGGGCGGCCTCATCTTGAACGGGGAGCTCTATCGAGGCTCACTCGGAACCGCCGGCGAGCTCGGCCACATCACGATCGACCTCAACGGCTCTCGCTGTCAAGGGACGTGTCCGGGGATCGGACATCTCGAAGCGCTTGCGTCGGGAACGGCAGCCGATCGGCTTGCCGAGGACGTCGCACGGGCGCGGCCGACCAGCGGCCTCGGACGCGCTCTCGCAGAAGGAAGAGACGTCGACCCCCGGCTGACCGTCGAGCTCGCGAAGTCGGGGGACCCGGACGCCCGCGAGGTGCTGGACACGATCGGTTACCGGCTCGGCGTGGGAATCGCGAGCTACGTGAACATCTTCAATCCCGAGCTCGTCGTCGTCGGTGGCGGATTCTCACGCGCGGGCGACCTCGTACTCGAGCCGGCTCGGAAGGTAGTCGCGGAACGCGCCCTTCCACCGGCACGAGACGCCGTCAGAATCGAGCTCGCGGTACTCGGCCCCGAAGCCGGGTTGATCGGCGCGGCCGTCGTCGGCTTCGAAGCGCTCGACTCTGTCGCCGTCTGATGCCCCTCGTGATCGTCCCGACGCCGATCGGGAACCTCGAGGATGTAACCCTCCGAGCGCTGCGGGAGCTCGGGGAGGCGGACATCGTTCTCTGCGAGGACACGCGCCGAACCAAAGTCCTCCTCGAGCGACACGCAATCTCGGCCCGCACGAAGAGCTTCCACCGTCACAACGAAGCGGCGCGAACGGCCGAGGTCATTCCACTCCTCGAGGCCGGCGAGCGGATCGCGGTCGCGAGCGACGCCGGCGTACCAGGCGTCAACGACCCGGGAGCACGGCTTATCACCGCAGCGATCGAACGCGGCATCGAAGTCACAGTCCTTCCAGGGGCTTCGGCGGTCGAGACGTCGCTCGTGGCAAGCGGTCTCATCGGGGAGCGATACAGCTTCCTCGGCTATCTTCCGCGCTCCGGAGAGGCGCTCGCCCGCCTCTGGGAGGAGCTGGCGGGTTGGACGTGGCCGGCTGTCGCCTTCGAGTCACCGCAGCGGCTTCCTACGACGTTGGCCAGCCTCGCCGGCGCGCATCCGGAACGGCTCGTGGCCGTCTGCCGCGAGCTGACGAAACGCTTCGAAGAGGTCGCCCGCGGTCCGGCGGCCGACCTCGCCGAGCGGTTTGGCACGCCTCCAAGGGGCGAGATCACGCTCGTCATCGGTCCTGCCGCACGAACGTCGAGCCCGAAAGAGGAGCGAGAAGCGGCCGCGGCGGTCGCGGAGCTTACGAAATCAGGGGTCGCGCGCAAGCAGGCGGCCGAGCTCGTCGCACGTCTCACCGGTGTGTCGAAGAACCGGCTCTACCG
>JACCYG010000232.1 GCA_013696595.1 Actinomycetota bacterium
ATCCAGTACGTGCCACGGGCCGGACACTTCGCGGCGACCGACAACCCGAGATTCGTGGGCGACGCGCTCGTCAACTTCGTCCGTCGGGTAGCCGGGCGAGACGCGCTCGCCGACGTCAACCTCGGCAGCCAGGGCATCTGGAAGGGTGACGAGCGGCTGATGATCGACGACCTCAGGGCGATCTACGGGATCACGGCGGAGTCCACGCTTCCCGTCTGATCCGTGCCGCACGGGACGCGCCGATCCCCTGGCCGCGGGGACGGGCGTGGCCCGGACGCACCAGTCGTGGGCCTCGCGGCGGCGGACGAGGTCGAGGCCATGGCGCGGCTCACGCGAAGCGACGCACGCCCATGTCCCTTGCCGAGGAAGCGGTCGATCCGAAACACCTGCGCCTCGTCGAAGACCGCGTGGACGAGGTGTCGTCGAGAGCGCGCGCGCCGACGCGAGGTCGGTGCCGAACGGCTTCTCCATGATCACGCGCCCGCGCACCGCCAGCCGGATCTCGCCGAGCTCGCGCACGATCCCGGCCGAGGCTAGCGCTGCTCCGCGCGCTCGTGCGCGAGCACCGGATCGGGCAGCTCGCGCAGCGCAGCTACTCGTTCATGGGCTACGTGCCCGAGCCCGAGCCGCTGCTGACCGAGAGCGGACCGGAGGTCGCTCGCCGGCTCTGCTCAGACGAGGTCGACCTCGTCCTGCTCGTCCCGTCCTGACCGGTCCGCCAGCAGTCGGTCGGGCTGCTCCAGCGCGTCTTCGACGACCACGGTCTCGCCACCGTCTCGATCTCCCAGGTCCGGGAGATCACCGCGCTCGTGAAGCCGTCGCTGGCCTGCTTCGTCGGCCACCCGTTCGGGCTGACGCTCGGCGCGGTCAGCGACAAGGCGACGCAGCGCCGCGTCGTCCAAGGCTGCCTCCGCGAGGCCGAGCGCGACCATCCGGCCGGAACGATCGTCGACGTGGGATGTCGCTGGCCCGACGACCGGCGCGAACGCCAGCTACGCAAGGAGGCGCACTGAGCCATCGCGCCGCGGCGTGGAGGCCCGTAGCCCGCGGCCGCCGGTCTCCCGTTCAGGCCCCCGCCGAGTCGCTCCAGAGTCCCGGCTCGAGCTGCAGGCCCTCGGTGAACTTCGTGTTCTTGTGGAACAGCTCGACGACCTCGAGCGCCTCGAAGAGCTGCTCCTCGCCGGCGCCCATCCGCGTCAGGAGCTCCTTGCGCAGGCGCACGGAGTACGGCGCGTCGCTGGCGATCGCGGTCGCAAACGCGACGTACTCCTTCTCGAGCCGTTCGAGCCGCCCGTCCCGCAGCGTCGCCTTCTCGCGGGACCACCACTGGTCCCGCTCAAGGTCGATCCCCGACTGCACCTGCGCGCCGCGCTGCAGTACCGCCTCGTCGAAGCCGACCATCCTCTTGGCCCGTGGAAGGTCCGCACCACGGCGTACAGCTACATCGTCGAGGACGACGCAGGCGGCGAACTCATCGCGTATCACTGGCACCCTCACTTTCGCCAGAGCGATTACCGCCCCCAGTCCACTTCCGATCCGCAGGGCGTCTCATCGACCCCGCCTGGGCACATATCCACTTCCCTACCGGACGCGTCGCTCTCGAGGATGTGTTGCGGCTGCTGATTAGGGACATGGGCGTTGAGCCGCTTCGCGACGACTGGTCGGAAGTCCTCGACCAGACGCAAGCCGGCTTCGAAACGTGGCGAACCTGGGGCGGCAAGGCGCCACCCGAAGCCCCGTAAGTGCTGCGCGGTCGTGCCTCACATCGTGATCCGAAGCACCGTCGTTGAACTCGGGCTCCACGGAGACGATTACGACGCGTTCGTGGCGGGGCTGCGCGCTAACGGCTTCGACGCGCGTATAGACGACGAACTCAGCGAGCGGCGGTCATTCGAACTGGGCCGGGAGACGGTCCAAGTCGGCATCTGGCTGGCGGATCAGTTTCTCGAGCCGACCGCGATCGCGCTCGCTGTGGAAGCGATCAAGGCCGCCGCATTGCGAACAATCTCGAAGCGGAAGAAGGGGCGAAAGCACCAGCGCGTTCGCAAGCTACCGATCTACGGAAGTCGGGGACAGATCCACGGCTGGGTTGAGTTGCCGCCCGAAGACGACGCGCCATAAGACACCCCCGGAGCTAAGTGTGACCGGCATGTATCTTCCGGGCT
>JACCYG010000234.1 GCA_013696595.1 Actinomycetota bacterium
GCGTAGGTCTCGCCGAACGTGTTCTGTTGGTGCTTGCGCAGGATCCCGTACGCGCTGTCGTCCACGAGGAGGAGCGTCGCGGGCAGGTCGTACTGGCGCGCGGTCGCGAGCTCCTGGACGCCGTAGAGGAAGCCGCCGTCGCCGGCGACCGCGAGAGTGGGGGAGCCCGGCGTCGCGAGCGTCGCGCCGAGGGCGGCGGGCCACGCGTATCCCAGCGTCCCGGAGCCGAGCGGGTAGAGGTAGCGGCGCGGCTCGAAGGCGGGGAAGTGGGCGGCCGCCCAGTAGGCGAGCATCGTCATGTCCCACGCGTGGACGGCGTCGCGCGGGAGAGCGGCGCGGATGGTTGCGAGGAGGCCGCGCTCGAGGTCTCGGCCCTGCCCCCCGAGGCCTTCCTCGATGCGGGCGAGCGTCTGCCGGACGCGCGCTTCCGCCTCTCCGTCGGGCTCGCGCGCTGGAACACGCTCGAGGAGCGCGCCCAGGACCTCGCGGGCGTCTCCCACCAGGCCGAGCGCGGGGTAGGTCGCCCCGATGCGCTCTTCCGCCGCGTCGATGTGGATGAGGCGGCCCCGCGGCTCGAGCGCGTAGTGGCCGGTCGTCTCCGCGCCGAGCTCCGTGCCGACACAGACGAGCACATCCGCGTCGGCGAGGAGCTCGCGGAACGGGCCCTCGTCGCAGAAGGAGCCGGCCGCGAGCGGGTGATCCTCGGGGAACGAGCCCTTGCCCATGTACGTCGTCGCCACCGGCGCCCGCATCCGTTCGGCGAGGGTCATGAGCTCGGCTGACGCGCCCGCGCGCAGGACTCCGCCGCCGGCCCAGAGCAAGGGCCGCCCGGCGCCGCCCAGCAGGCGGGCGGCCTCGTTGAGGTCGTCGGCGGGCGGGAGCGGAGAGGGAGGGGGCGCGCCGTCGGCGTCCTCGACCGGAGGCCGCGAGGTCTCGCCGCGCAGCACGTCGACCGGAATCTCCAGGAACACAGGGCCGGTCGGAGGCGTGCGGGCCTGCCGCCATGCCTCCGCGAGGAGCTTGGGAAGGACCTCCGGGCTGTCGGCCGTCGCAGTCCATTTCACGACATGCTCGAACGAGGCGCGCTGGTTTCGAAGCTCGTGGAGGTAGCCGCGGCCCTGTCCGATCAGGTCGGTCGGGATCTGGCCGGCGAGGGCGACGAGGGGGACGTGCGCCGACTGCGCCTCCATCAGCGCGCCCAGCGTGATGAGGGCTCCCGGGCCGGTGCTGACGACGAGGACGGCGGGCTCGCCGCTCACGCGCGCGTACCCGTCCGCGGCGAAACCGGCGTTCAGCTCGGTCCTGAAGCCGACATAGCGAAGCCCGCTCTCACGGAGGGCCTCCCAGATCGGCAGGACGTGTGTTCCGGGCAGGCCGAAGACCACTCCCGCGCCGAGCGCTTCGAGGGTCTCGACGACGACGTGCCCGCCGAGCCGTTTCTGCATCTCCACCGCGTCCATCAGGCGGCGAGCCGGAGCGAGGCCGTGATCACGTCGGCCGTCTCCTGCAGGCGGGCCACGAGGACCTCACGCTCGGACTCGGTCGCGCGCATGGAAGGTAGCGAGACGTTGATCGCGAGCGGCGGGCGGTCGGCGGGGCCGGCGAGCGCCACCGCGAACGAGACGAGCCCGATCTCGAACTCCTCGTCCGAAGCCGCGTACCCCTCGCGGCGCACGCGTTCCAGGTCTTCCTGGAGCTGAGCCCAGGTCACTCTCGTCCGCGGCGTTCGGCGGGGGTAGGGCCCCGGCCCCAGGAGGCGAGCCGCAACCTCGTCGCCGACAGCGGCGAGCAGGCTCTTCCCGAGCGCGGTGCAGTGCGCGGGAAGGCGCAGGCCGACGGAGGTCTGGGCGGTCAGGAGCCGCTCGCCCGTGTAGCCCATGAGGTAGACGACCTCGCTGCCGTCGAGCGTCGCGAGGTTGACGGTCTCACCGGTCTCGTAGGCGAGCGCGCGCAGGTGGTCGCGCGCGAGCTCCGGCGCCTGCATTCCGTCCATGAGCGGTCCGAGCAGCTTGAGGATCTCGAGGCCGAGGCGGAGCCGCCGCGAGCGGGGATCTCGCGTCAGGAAGCCGAGCCGCTCGAGCGTGGTCACGAGCCTGTGCACGGTGGGAAGCGGGAGCGCGAGCGCCTCGGCGATCTCCGACTGCGTGAGGTCAGGGCCCCGGGAGCCGAACAGCTTGAGAATCTCGATGCCGCGCGCGAGCGCCCGCACGCCTCCGTCCGCGCGCCGGGGCTCGGTCGTCACGCTTCCTCCTCCGCGACGCTGTGCATCGCCTGTCCGAGCGACCGTCCGCCGTCGACGGTCACGACCGATCCCGTGATGTAGGACGCGGCGTCCGACAGGAGGAAGGCGACCGCGTCCGCGACCTCGCTTGCCTCGCCGAACCGCCCGAGCGGAATTATGTCGCGCATCTTGTCCTGCGCCTCGGCGGTCTCGAGGATGCTGGCGACCGCCTGCTCGGTCGGGACGAACCCTGGGGCGACGGCGTTGACGCGGATCCCATGCGGTCCCCACTCGCGGGCGACCGAGCGCGTGAGCGCGATCATGCCCGCCTTCGCCGCGGCCGAGTGCGCGACCCCGGGTGCGCCGGTCCACGCGTACGTGGCGACCATGTTCACGATCGCGCCGGGGCGCCCCTCGGCGATCAGCCTCCGCGCGAGCGAGCGCGAGCAGTGAAAGCACCCGAAGAGCGAGATCTCGACGACCGCCCGAAATCCGTTGGGCGTGAGATCGACCGTGGGACAGACGAAGTTGCCGGCGGCGTTGTTCACGACGGCCGAGACGTCCGGGAGCGTCGCGAACAGCGCGTCGACGGCGTCCGCGTCGCGGACGTCGAGCTCCGCGAGATCGCAGGAGATGCCGTCGTCGCGAAGGCGCTCGCACGCCTCCTCGAGCCGCTCTCGCTTGCGCGAGGCGAGCACGACCGTCTTCCCGTCCCGGCCGAGGCGTCGCGCCGTTTCGAACCCGATCCCGGTCGCTCCGCCGGTGATCACGACCGTCACGCTCGCGCTCCTGCCTGCAGCCGCGCGAGCACGGCGTCGGCCCAGATCCGAACCGCCCGCGCGCGGCGAAACGCGCGCTGGAGCGGAAATTCGAGCGTGTAGCCGATCGCCCCCACCACCTGCTGACAGAGCGCGGTCGCCTGGCAAGCCGCTTCCCCTGCGTGCGCGAGGCCGGCGGGGGTCACCCGCTCCTCGGCGAGCAGACGCGCGCCGTCGGCGAGGGTCGCGGCGGT
>JACCYG010000257.1 GCA_013696595.1 Actinomycetota bacterium
CGCTGGGGCCGGGTCGGAACGGTCATCCACGTCTTCGGCTAGACCTCGGGGCTATCCTGGCTTCGTGGCCAGGGACGAGGCAAGCGCGGATCCCGTCGTCCGCCAGTTACGAGAGCAGATCTCGGACAACGACCGGGCGATTGTCGAGGCGGTGAACAAGCGCCTGAAGCTCGTCGCACGCCTGAAGGAGTACAAGGCTTCGCGCGGCTTCGAATTCGTCGACCGCGGCCGGGAGGACTGGATGGTCAGCTACCTCGCACGCGCGAACGGCGGGCCGCTCTCGAACGAGGGCCTCCACGAGATCTTCAACGCGCTCCTCGAACTGACCAAGCGCGAGGTGACAAAGACCGAAGAGGCGGCCGGAAAGGTCACGGTTCGCCCGTAGGGCGGGGCTTGCCCCGCCCTACGGCGCGGCGGGAGATCTAGCTCTCGGTCGAAAAATCCTCGGGCTTCACTTCGTCGAGGAACTTCTTGAACTCCTCGACGACCTCTTCCTCGTTCACGTCCTCATGCTCGAACTCGATCGCGCTCTCCTCGATCACCGACTCGGCCGCGTAGATCGGGGCGTCGGCGCGCACGGCGAGGGCGATTGCGTCGCTCGGGCGCGAGTCGACCTCGATCTCAGAGCCGTTGATCGAGATCGTGATCTGCGCGTAGAAGGTGTTCTCACGGAGCTCGGTGACGGCGATCCGGATCACCTTTGCGTCGAGTTGCGAGAGCATGTCCGTGAAGAGATCATGGGTCATCGGCCGCGGGGTCGACGCGCCCTGGAGCCTCATCAGAATCGCAGCCGCCTCGGGATGGCCGATCCAGATCGGGAGGAACTTGTTCCCCTCCTGCGTCTTCAGGAGCACGATCGGCTGCTTGCCGACCATGTCGAACGAGACCCCGTAGATGACCATCTCCTGCATCAAAGGCTGACCGACCTTGAACTGATTGTACTGCCGCCCACTGCGGGCAAAACGCCTCAGGGTTCGCAGTGATTGGAACAATCCCGCCGAGGAAACACCCGCGCTCGGCGGAGGTCGGGCGATGGGCGATCCTGGATTCGAACCAGGGACCTCCGCCTTATCAGAGCGGCGCTCTAACCGACTGAGCTAATCGCCCGCGACCACCAGTGTATCGACGGCGGAAACCGCCTCCACGTCGGGGCGGGGCTTCCCCGCTCGCGGCGGCGAGGCGCTAATGAAGCGTACGGCAGCGCGCGAGGTACTCGTCGGCAGCGAGGAGGAACCGCTCGTTCCGCGCGAGGTCGAGTACCCATTCCCGCGTGTAGTCGTCGAGCTCCGGGTCGGCGTTCACGACGCGAATGAAGGTGCTGAGGCGGCCGCCGCGCGAGAGTCCTGCCATCCGGAGGACGACGTCGCGCGTCGCGGCGTCCTGATTGATCGCCTCGAGCGATTCGAGATTGTGGACCCAGCCGTTCACCATCGCACAAAGAACAACGGGCC
This sequence comes from Actinomycetota bacterium, assembly GCA_013696595.1. Lineage (GTDB taxonomy): Bacteria > Actinomycetota > Thermoleophilia > Gaiellales > Gaiellaceae > JACCYG01. The sequence continues at coordinate 1,452 of JACCYG010000257.1, forward strand.
GGCCCTGCGAACGGTTACGCAGCGGGCCGTTCGAGCGCCTCGATGATCTCGGCGAGCTCAGTCTCGCCTGCGAAGGCGATCTCGATGCGCTTGGGCGTCACCTTGACGGACGCGCCCGTGAGCCTTTCGAGCGCCGTTCGCGCACGCGTGGCCAGCTCGGGGTCGACGGTCGCGCCGCTTCGGCGCGTTTTCGTCCGGGCACCTGCCCAGCGCGCGGCCCGCTCCGCAGCGCGGACGGAGAGGCCCTGCTGGATGATCCGCTTCGCCAGACGGCGCCGCTCGTCGTTCTCCGGAACCGCGAGGACGGCTCGAGCGTGACCCTCGGTGAGTGCGCCCCGTTCAACGAGCGTGAGGATGTCGTCGGGGAGCTCGAGCAGCCGCATCCGGTTCGAGACCGCCGGCTTCGAGCGTCCGACGCGCTCGCCAATCTCTCCGAGCGAGAGGCCGAACTCGTCGAGGAGCGCGGCGTAGGCGCGCGCTTCCTCGATCGGGGAGAGATCTTCCCGCGCAACGTTCTCGACGAGAGCGAGGAGGAGCGAGTCCCGGTCGTCCGTCTCGCGGACGACGGCGGGAACGGTCGCGAGGCCGGCCGCCCTCGCAGCGCGCCAGCGGCGCTCGCCCGCGACGAGCTCGTAGGTCCCGTCGCCGAGCGGCCGGACGAGGACGGGCTGGACGACCCCCTGCGCGCGGACCGACTCGGTCAGGCCGTTCAGAGGCTCTGTCTCGATTCGTCCGCGAGGCTGCCGAGTGTTCGGGCGGATCGCGCCGAGCGGGAGATGCGCGAGCTCGGCAGGCGCTGGCGCCCCGCCCATGAGCACCTCGAGCCCGCGGCCGAGGCCGCGGCGCGGGCTAGGAGAGGCGGTCGACAAGCTCGCTCGCGACGCGGTAGTACGCGTCGGCTCCGGACGACTTGGGATCGTAAGCTGTGATGGGAAGGCCGTGGCTCGGCGCCTCCGCGAGGCGGACGCTTCTGGGGACGACGGCGTCGAAAACGAGGTCACCGAAGTGCCTGCGCACCTCGGCCACGACATCCGCCGAGAGCCGCGTCCGCCCGTCGGCCATCGTCAGCACCATCCCTGCGATCGCGAGGCGCGGGTTGAGGCGCGCCCGGATTCGTTCGATCGAATGGAGAAGCTGCGTGAGCCCTTCGAGGGCGTAGTACTCGCATTGCACCGGCACGAGGACGCGGTCCGCGGCCGCGAGAGCGTTCACGGTCAGCGGGCCGAGCGAGGGCGGACAGTCCAGAAAGATGAACGAATACGCCTCCCGTGCGGGCTCGAGCGAGGCTGCGAGATAGCTCTCCCCGTTCGCGTGCCGCCCGAGCTCGACCGCCGCGCCCGCGAGGTCGGGTCGGGAAGGGACGAGGTCGAGGTTTGTGAACTGCGTTCGGTTCGCGATCTCTCCGACCGTCGCACCGTCGAGGAGGTCGTACGACGACGTCCCGTTCGCGCGCGCGCCGAGGCCGGAGGTGGCGTTCGCCTGCGGGTCGAGATCGACGACGAGCGTCCGCTCGCCGGCCTCGGCGAGGCAGGCCGCAAGGTTGACGGCGGTCGTCGTCTTCCCGACGCCGCCCTTCTGATTGGCGACCGCGAAGATGCGTCCGGGCACGACACCTAGGCTAGTCGCGCGGGCGGTCGGCATCGCCGCCCCCGCGGAGGGTCCAACCCTCGCAGGTGGCCGCGGGGCACCTGGCCATTGGAACGATTTTGTGCCGAAGTCGTCGCATGTGGGGCGCAGCGGCCACTCGAACCTGGTCGCGCCGACAAGATGGCCTCGCCCGGGAGCCTGCGAGAGCCGCAGCGCCAGGCCGACGACCCTGGTCCGGAACTCCCACGTGGCGGCGCTAGGCGAGCGGGCGTTTTCGCGCCATGCCCAGGCGGCGCGGAAACTCGTCCGGCGTGGGCTCCAGCTTCGGAACGACGAGGAGATGTCGCCGCCGTGCGCCGGCCACGCGGACGATCTCCGGTGCGCCGCCGCCGATCTTCGCGGCGACCGAGCGCGCACTCTCCGCGTCGAGTTCCCCCGCGTAGATGATCGCCAGGCCGCCGGGAGCAACGAGGGGAAGGCACCACTCGAGCGCAACCGGGGGCGGTGCGAGTGCGCGGGCAAGCGCTGCGCCGTAGGCGTCCCGCCCTCGGCCGCGGGCGTGCTCTTCCGCGCGCGCGCAGACGACCGACACGTTCGGAAAGTCACAGGCGACCCTGCGCAGGAAGTCACACTTTCGGCCGTTCGAGTCGAGCAGGTCGAAGTCGAGATCCGGGCGCGCAACCGCGAGAGGGATCCCGGGTGAGCCGCCGCCGGAGCCGACGTCCACCACTGGGCCGCGCACGAGCAGCGTCGCAGCGTCGAGCGAGTCGTCGACGTGCACCCGCCGAGCCTCCGCGAGATCCGCGATCGCGGTCAGTCCAGGCGTCTCGAGCAGCGCCGCGAGCCAGCGGTCGACCCGCGCATCATTCATTTCCTACTCGCGCGCTGGGCTCACGACGACGTGGCGATGAGGCTCGTTGCCCTCACTCGAGGTCGCGACGTCGGTCCGCGGTTCGAGATAGAGGTGGACGATTTTGCGCTCGACCGGCGTCATCGCCTCGAGCGGAACGGGGCCGCCGGTCCGGACCGCATTCCGCGCCGCGTGATCGGCGGCACGCTCGAGCGAAGCCTGCCGTCGCTGTCGATAGCCGGCCGCGTCGACGACGACCTCCCTCCTCTCCTCGGCCTCGCGCCACAGGATTGCGTTCGCGAGATACTGAACCGCATCGATCGTCTGACCGTGCTTGCCGATCAGGAGCCCGAGGTCGCGGCCGGAGATCTGAGCCGTCAGCGTGCCTTCCTCTTCGGAGATGCTCACGGACGCGGAGAGCGAGAGGGCGGCGCAAACGAGCTCGACAAGCTCGCGGAGCCGAGCGGCAGGTGAACCCGGCGGCTCATCGGTCGCCGCGGCAGCCGGCACGATCTCACTCGGCGGCGGGGCTTCGGTCAGTTCCGCGACGACCCGCGCCGGTGCGTACCCGACCCCGAGGAGGCCGCGCTCGCCTTCGGACAGGACGGCGAAGCGAACGTTTTCCTTGTCGATCCCGGGAAAGCGGCGCTCGAGCTCGCGAAGCGCAGCCCATTTCGCCTCGCCCACCGTCTCGCCCGTTCCCTCGGCGGACGTGTCTCGCTCGTCCGGCCGGCTCGCTGGATCGAGCTCAGCGCCCGTCACCGGCGTGCCTGCGGGCCCCGCTTCTTACGCCTTCGAACCCGTCGCTCGCCCGCTGTGCCCGAACGCTGCGAGGTCTTGCCGGGCTTCGCGCCGTCGCCGCCGCTGTCGGGTGCTCGCGGCTCCGCCCTGGAGGTGCGTTTCTCCGGCGGCTTCGGTTTCGGGATAAGGCGGCGGGTGATCAGGCCCTGGCCGACCGACCAGAGGTTCGTGGTCGCCCAGTAGAGCATGAGGCCCATCGGGAACCCGAGGATGAAAAAGACGAAGAGGAACGGAAGCGCCATGAAGAGGTAGCGCTGCCGCGGATCGGTCATCGGCATCGAGATGACCGACGCAACCTGGCTCGCCACGTAGATAACGAGCAGGAGGTAGCCCGACCAGTGCGATCGGATCGGATCGGTGATGTCGGGGACGAGCCCGAGGAAGCCGAGGTCCGAGTTCGGGTAGCTCGGGAAGACCTCCTTCTCGAAATCCTTCAGGACGAAGAAGAGCGCGAAGAAGACCGGGATCTGGAGAAGCATCGGGAGGCACGACGAGGCCGGGTTGACCTTGTTCTCCCGGTAGAAGTTCATGATCTCTTCCTGCTGGCGCTTCTTGTCGTGCTTGTACTTGTTCTGAAGCGCCTTGAGCTCCGGGGCGACGACCTGGAGCTTTTGCATCGAGTGGATCTGCTTGATCGTGAGCGGCAGGATCACCATCCGCACCATCAGCGTGAGCACGATGATCGCGAACGCCCACGAGAGCCCGCCGGACGTGTGCAGCCACGTCAGGAGCGATGTGAGCGCGTCTTCGATCGGCGTCAGAATGGAAGCGAAGATCACATGTGCCGCCTGAAGAGCGTCTGCCCAGTCACATAGTCGACCCCGCCGTGGCTCCACGGGTTGCAGCGAAGGATCCGCCAGCCGGCGAGCGCGGTCCCGCGAAGGAAGCCGAAGTCGCGCAGGGCGTCGAGCGCGTACTGCGAGCACGTCGGGTAGTACTTGCAGCGGGGCGCGAGCATCGGGCTCATGAACCGCCGGTAGACACGGACGAAGGCGCTCGCGAGGAGCGTCACCCGCGCGCCTCCCGGCCCGCGCCGGCGGCGAGGCGGAAGACCTCCGCCACGCGCTCGGCGAGCCACCGGGGCTCCTGGGCTTCAAGCGCGTCCGCAAGCCCGGGCCGCACGATCAGGACGTAGTCGCGTCCGGGAGGAACGTGTTCGTGGAGCTCGCCGAACGTCGCGCGAAGACGCCGCTTGAGTCGATTCCGCACGACGGCGCCGCCAACCTTCCGCGAGATCGCGATCCCAAGCCGCGCGTCCTCGGCGGCAACGTCGTCGAGCTCCTCGCGCGGGAAGGAATAGAGAACGAGGAAGCGCGTCGAGACCGACCGGCCCTTTCGGTAGACGGCGTCGAAATCCCGCGAGCGGGAAAGGCGTTGGCGCCGCTTCACAGCCGTCCGCGCGCTCAGGCCGAGAGGCGCTTCCGACCCTTCGCGCGGCGGCGCTTCAGAATCGCGCGGCCGGCCCGGGTCTGCATGCGCGCCCGGAATCCATGCCTGCGTTTCCGGCGACGGACGTTCGGCTGAAAGGTTCGCTTCACGAGAGATGGACAAACGTAGAGGCCGCCCTGGCGACCGCCGGGCAAGTATAGAGAAGCGTCCTCCGGCCGCAGGTTGATGAGCCGCCGCGCCGGCGGCTCGAGTGGACCTGGCCGACCCTCGCCGCCGCGACCCGGCCGGAGGAGCGCGCGAAGAACCGCTGCTCTCGCCTCTCTTCACAAAAACCTTACAACTCGGCAATCCACAGCCCGCTCGGGGCATGACGAGCCGCATCAACCAGGATATCCACATTGTGGAGGGGGCTGTGGAAAACGGATAAGTGCCTGGAAATCCCGCGGTTCGGGTGTTCGGTTTTTCCCCAGGCGCAGGCGTTGTTGGGTCGCCGAGGCGCTGCTAAGATCGCCGCCTCCCAGCGTCTGGCAAGGAGCGAATCGAGCGGAGTGGAGCAGTCTCTCGAGTTGAGTGCAGACACCCTGTGGACCGAGGTTTCCGCCCGTTTACAGGAAGCTTTGAACGACCAGACGTACGGGAGCTGGTTTTCAGACGCGGAAGGTGAGGTGCTCGACGACGGGGCGCTCGCGATCGTGGTCCCGAACGATTTCACGCGCGAGTGGATCGAGAACCACTTCCTCGGGCTGATCCAGGCCGCCGTGCGAGACGCGGTCGGCGAGGATCGCCGTGTCCAGATGGTCGTTCGCGAGCCGGAGCAGCCCGCCCGCGGGGCCCGGCCGACAGAGGGGTCACCCGGACGAGACACCGGCGGCCTCAACCCCAAGTACACGTTCGACCGGTTCGTGATCGGCTCCTCCAACCGCTTCGCCCACGCTGCCGCACTGGCCGTCGCCGAGAGCCCCGCGCAGGCGTACAACCCGCTTTTCATCTACGGCGGCACGGGGCTCGGCAAGACGCACCTCCTGCAGGCGATCGCGGCGTACATCGGCGCGCACACGCCCAAGCTCGCCGCTCGCTACGTGACGAGCGAGACCTTCATGAACGACTTCATCAACTCGCTTCGCGACAAGCGGATCGAGGGATTCAAGAACCGCTACCGCCACTACGACCTCCTCCTCGTGGACGACATCCAGTTCCTCGAGGGGAAGGAGCGGATCCAGGAGGAGTTCTTCCACACCTTCAACTCGCTCTACGAGGGTGGGCGGCAGATCGTCATGTCCTCGGACCGCCCGCCTCGCGACATCGCGACGCTCGAGGCTCGGCTGCGGTCCCGGTTCGAGTGGGGCCTCATCACGGACATCCAGCCGCCCGACCTCGAGACGCGCATTGCGATCCTGCGAAAGAAGGTGCACGCGGACGGGACGCACGTCGCCGACCCCCAGGTTCTGACCTTCGTCGCCGGCCGGATCTCGACCAACATCCGCGAGCTCGAGGGCGCCCTCACGCGCGTGATCGCCTTCTCCTCGTTGACCGAGCGCTCGATGACGGTCGACCTCGCGCAGGAGGTCCTGAAGGACGTCTTCCCGCAGGGCGAGGCGCCCGAGATCTCGATCGAGCGGATCCAGGAGCTCGTCGTCGAGCGCTTCGGGATGACGCTTCAGGAGCTCACCGGCGACCGGCGCTCGCAGTCGATCGTGTATCCCCGCCAGGTCGCGATGTACCTCTCGCGCGAGCTTACAGACAGCTCGCTTCCGAAGATCGGAAAGAAGTTCGGCGGCCGCGACCACACCACGGTGATCCACGCGACCTCCAAGATCGCGAAGCTGATCAAGGAGGACCGGAGTGTCTACAACCTCGTCCAGGAGCTCACGGCGCGGATCAAACAGGTTCGGTGAATACCGCTGTGGGCTACAAGGGTCGGATTCTGTGGAGCAAAGCGAAATCGTCCTCGCCCTGTCGAAAACCCGGTTTAGTCCCCAGCCGTCATCCTCAGCCGAAGCACCGCATCCGAGCGGGCTTCGGGCCGTCTTCCCCGCCATTCACACTGCCTATTACTACAACGAGAGGTTTTTAACTAAATGACAACACTCGATACCGCTGCCGTTACTGAGATGAAGGTCACATGCGGTAGTGAGGAGTTCGCGCAGAAGCTTGCGGTTGTGGGCCGCGGCGTCTCGACGCGCACCACTGTTCACATCCTGACGGGGATCCTACTTCGGGCCGAGGGTGGCGAGCTCTCGCTTGCCGCGACCGATATGGAGATCTCACTTCGCGCGTCTCTGCCGGCCGAGACGGGCGACAGCGGCGCGGTCGTCGTTCCCGGCCGTCTTCTGGTCGACATCGTTCGGCTCTTGCCACCGGGCGTGGTGACGATCGAGCACGGCGCGGAGGAAGGAATCGCGCGTCTCACGTGCGGACCGGCGTCGTACGGACTTCACACGTACAGCGCGGACGACTTTCCTCGCTTGCCGGACGTGGACGGAGGTGGACGCTTCACCGTCGAGCGAGGCGCGTTTCTCGACACGGTGGGCAAGGTCGGCCGCTCCGCATCGCGCGACGAGTCACGGCCGGTGCTGACCGGCGTCCTCGTTCGCTTCGAGGAGGGGAAGCTCGTCATGGCCGCGACAGACTCCTACCGCCTGAGCGTGAAGGAGACGCCGCTCGAGGGCGGCCCGGGGCAGGAGCTCGAGGCGCTCGTGCCGGCCCGGGCTCTCGGCGAGCTTGCGCGGATCGCCCAGGGCGCGACCTCCGACGAGCTCGAGATCGGCGTCCAGGAGAACCAGGTCGTCTTCGGAATCGCTGGCGTCTGGCTGACCGCACGGCGAATCGACGGCCAGTTTCCGAATTACAAACAGCTGATTCCGGAGAGCTTCGAGGCGGTCGTCGAGGTGCCGCGCGAGGAGTTCCTGGACGTCGTCCGCCGAACGTCGCTCATGGCCCAGCGGAAGTCTCCGCTCCGCCTGCGGTTCGAGGAAGGCGAGCTGACCGTCTCGGCGCAGACGCAGGACGTGGGGGACGCGAAAGAGTCCCTGCCGGTGAGCTACAGCGGAGACGTGCTCGAGATCGGGTTCAACGCGGAGTTCCTCCGCGACGGCCTCGAGTCCGTGACCGACGAACGCGCGCGTCTCAAGCTGATCAGCCCGCTTCGGCCCGGGTTGATCCAGGGGGAGGGCGACGACTTCCTCTACCTGATCATGCCGATCCGGCTCGCCGGCTGATCGTCGCGCGCGTCTCGCTCCGGGATTTCCGCTCGTACGCCGCGCTCGAGCTCGACCTCGAACCGGGGCTCGTCCTCGTCACCGGCGCGAACGGCGTCGGGAAGACGAATCTGCTCGAGGCGCTGCACGTCGGGAGCCAGGGCTTCTCGCCGCGGACGCGGGTGGACGCGCAGCTGGTCCGCTTCGGTGCCGACGTCGCTCGAGTGACGGTCGGCGGGCGTGAGCAGGACGCGCCCGTCGAGGCGGACGTGGTCATCCGCCCGCGCGAGCCGAAGCACGTCCGTCTGAACGGAGCGCCGCTCGCAAGCGCAGAGGAGCTCCGCCACCGTCTCTCCGCGCTCGTCTTCGTCCCCGATCGACTTGCGGTCATGAAAGGCGGCCCGCTCGTGCGGCGCGCCTACTTCGACCGGATGCTGGGCCGCGTCCTCCCGGCGCAGGCATCGCTGCCCTCGGAGTACGGGCGTGCGCTCGCGCAACGGAACGAGGGCCTGCGCCGGATCCGCGCCGGCGTCTCCTCGAGGGCTGCAGCCGAGCCCTGGACGCTCCGCGTGGCCGAGCTCGGGACCGGGCTCGAGCGAGCGCGGGCCGAGCTCGTCGGCTTGCTCGCACCGCCCTTCGCCGAGCGTGCGGAGGCCCTCGGCCTCGACCGCGCCGAGCTCCGCTACGACGAGCGCCCCGTAACGGAGGAAGCGCTCGCCGCCCGCTTCGACCAAGAC
>JACCYG010000304.1 GCA_013696595.1 Actinomycetota bacterium
CGCCCGCGGCTACGCAATCGTCCGGGCGAGCGGAGGGATCGTCCGCGAGGCGGCGTCGCTCGCCCCCGGCAAGCGGGTCGACGTCGAGCTCGCCGAAGGCGCGTTCGGCGCCCGCGTGGAGGACCTCGCACCATGACCGAGGATCTCTCCTTCGAGGAGGCGCGCAAGGAGCTCGAACGGATCGTCGCGCAGCTCGAGAGCGGCGAGGCGAGCCTCGAGGACGCCGTCGCGCTCTGGGAGCGCGGCGAAGGGCTCTATCGCCTCTGTCTCGGCAAGCTCGAGTCCGCCCAGGGCAAGATCGAGGAGCTCGGCGCGCGGGCGCGCGCGGCGAAAGCACCCCAGTCGTGATCGGATGGCTCTACGACCTTCTCTCGGAACGGTCTGAGAGAGCAGGGATCGAGGCGCGGCGCCGCGAGCTCCTTGCGCCGCTCGAGGGAGACGTGCTCGAAGTCGGCGTGGGAACGGGCCGAAACCTTCCGCACTACGTGCGAGCGCGAAGGGTCGTCGCGATTGAGCCCGACTCCGGCATGGCGAAGCGCCTTCCCGAACGTCTCGCGGCCGCGAAGATCCCGGTCGAGGTCGTCTCGGCCTCGGCCGAGAGGCTGCCCTTCCCCGACGCAAGCTTCGACGCGGCCGTCTCGACATTCGTGTTCTGCTCGGTCGACGACCCCGCGGTCGCGCTCGCTGAGATTCACCGCGTGTTGCGACCGGGCGGCCGCTTTATCCTGATGGAGCACGTGCGGGGCGACGGGCGCACGGCCCGGTGGCAAGACCGGCTGACGCCCCTTCACCGCAGACTCGCCGGGAACTGCCGCCTGAACCGGGACACCCGAGCGGCCGTCGCGAGCGCCGGGTTCGACACGCGCGAGGTCCGCGCGGCCGAGCTTCCGGCGAGCCATCCTCTCGTTCGCCCATCGATCTACGGAGTGGCGATCAAGACCTCTTCGTAGTACTCGCCGCTTCGCCGGCCCGTTCGCCGGTTGACGTGACGGAGGACGCGGTCCTCGAGCCGAAGCCCGGCCGCGCTGAGAATCGCGCCGTAGAGGCCACGCGAGTCGTTCACGACCACGACGATCTTCCCGGACGGCCGGAGGGCCTTCGCGGCGCGCGCGAGCACCGCGGCGACGTCATCGCAGTAGCCCTTCACTCCACGCCCGATCTCTGCAGCGTCCCGACGCTCGAGGCCGAGGAGCTCGAACGCGTAGGCGTGCTGCTCGTGGTAGTCGATGAGGCCGGGATACGGCGGCGAGGTCAGGACGAGGTCGACCGGCTCGGGCGGGTCGACGACACGCGCGTCGCCGTGGATGACCGTCGCGCTCGATTCGAGGCGCAGCTCGGAGAATTCCTGAACCCGTTGGACGGCGTCGCGCACGTACCGGCGCAGGAACTTGTCGGCCTCGCCGACCGGCCGACAGACGCGACGATGCTTGTGGCAGAAGTACTCGGCCTGCACCGGCTCCCTGGGGAAGTCGAGATCGTCGTGGCGGGTCAGGCGGGCGGAGCGCGCAGCGCGGGAGAGCACGACCCGCCAGAGATCGGGATACGAGGTCAGCTCGATTCGATCGCGAAAGGCGAGGAGCTCGCGCCGGGAGCGCGTTGCAAACCACTGTTTCAGATAGGGAGACGTCGTCCTCGGGGCCTTCGACGCGGGCGCTGCCAGGCGAACGACGTCGGAGAGAAGCGCCTCGGACGCGTACGAGCCGGTCTTCACGCGCGTGAGCAGGCAGTTGAACGCGGAGATGTCGCACCCAGCCGCACGCGCACCGAACGCGTTTGCCTCCACCAGTGTCGTCCCGGACCCCGCGAACGGATCCCAGACCAATTGCCCGGGCGACGCGTAGCGGTGAAGGAAGACCTCGACGAGCTGCGGGACGAACTTTCCTAGATACGGATGGAGGCGGTGGACGTGCTTCGTCCGCTCCCGTTCGGGCATTTCTTGCTCCGACCAGGAAAGCTCCAGGTCGATCTCACGGTAGATCGCCGCCTGCGTCTGCATGCCCGCCGAGTTCGGCGCGTCCTCACGAGCCCCTGCCCCGTGCTCCGCGGGACAGGGGCCGGACGGCGTTATGATCCTGGGCTGTGGCGCGAGCACCCGTCGACGTCCTTCGCAACGTCCCGTTGTTCGCGGGCGTCGAGGACCGCGACCTCGAGCGCCTCGCCCAGCGCTTCCAGGAGCGCACGTTCTCCGAGGGCGCAGACGTCGTGACGGAAGGGTCGACCGGAACGAGTTTCTTCGTGATCGGGGACGGCAGCGCAACCGTCAGCGTCGGCGGCGAAGAGCGCGACAACCTCGGCCCCGGTGACTACTTCGGCGAGATCGCGCTCGTCGACGAGGGGGTACGCTCGGCGTCGATCAAGGCCGCCAGCGACCTACGCTGTTACTTCCTTACGCCCTGGGAGTTTCGGCCGTTCGTCGAGGAGCATCCCCAGGTCGCGTGGGTGCTGCTCCAGAACCTCGCGCGGCGGCTCCGGTCGGCACAGACGGTCTAGCCGGCGTTCCCAGGAGTTGAACGGAGCGCGGCAGGGTATTCCCTAGCTTGCCCGAATCTTTTCCGGGACAAGATCCGAGGAGGACCCCATGGGTATCGGTGTAAGCATTTTCCTGATCGCGGTCGGCCTGATTTTGTGGCTGGCCATCAACGTGGATACGGACGGCCGCGTCGACGTCAACATGATCGGCGTGATCCTGGTGATCGTCGGGGCAATCGGCATCCTGCTCTCGCTGATCTTCTGGTCGAGCTGGGGCGGCATCAGCGGAAGTCGTCGCGAGACGGTGGTTCGCGACGATCCGTACAACCGGCCTCCGCCCTACTAGACACTTCAGAACGCGAAGGGCGGCCGATGTGCCGCCCTTCGCCGTTGTTTAGCACGGTCAGCCGAAAGAAACGGAATACACCTGCGGGCTGACCGCGAATCCAGCTGTTTTCGAAACCGTCCTAGAAGACGAACATTATGAGAAGGATGATCAGAACAATCAGGAGAATCGCGCCAATACCGATGTACATTCGGTCCCCCTTTCGTTTCCGTGTTCGTCGTGTTCGTACCCGGGTTTTCGGGGCGACAAACGGTTAAGTCTCGGCAAGCGGCAGTTCAACCCAGAAGGTTGAGCCCTCGCCGGCCCGGGAAGCAAGCCAGATTCGGCCGTTCATGCGGCGGACGAGCTCCCGGGAGATGTAGAGCCCGAGGCCGGTGCCGCCGACGCCGCGCGTCAGGTTCGGATCCAGGCGATAGAACTTCTCGAAGATTCTTGAGTGCTCGTTGATCGGGATGCCCAGCCCCTGATCGGCGACCGAGAGGCGGAGTCGGCGCTCGACGGCCTCCAGCCGGACCTCGATCCGCCCGCCGTCGGGTGAGTATTTGATCGCGTTCTCGAGAAGGTTTGTGAGGACCTGCTGCACTTTGCTCTCGTCCGCGGCGACGGGCGGGACGTCCTGGGGTGCGACGAGCTCCAGCTCCACCCCCGGAGGCAGGTGTGTTCGCGCCGCCTCGATCACGCGATGCGCGGACGCGCGCGGGTCGAACGGCTTGATGTCGATCCCGAGCTCGCCCGAGTCGAGCCGGCTTGCCCAGAGGATGTCGTTCACGATGCGCGCGAGCCGCTCCGACTCGTCCGCGATCACCGAGAGAAGAAGGTCGCGCCGGTCGTCGTCGAGCGCCAGGTCGCCGCGCCGGAGGGTCATGGCCGCCCCGTACACGGCGGCGAGCGGTGTCCGGAGCTCGTGCGACGCCGTCGCGACGAACTCGGTCTTGAGCTGGTCGAGCCGACGCTCCTCGGTGAGGTCGCGGAACGCGTACACGGTGCCCTCGGAGAAACCGACTGCGGAGACCGAGAGCCAGACCTCCCTGCCGCCGACTTCAACCGGCACCGTTTCCGGTCTCGTCCCACGGGGCCCGGGCGCATCGGCCACAGGCAGCATGTGCGCGACGTCATCCCAACCTGGAATCGCTTCCACCGCAGGGCGACCCACGACGTCGACCGCACCCAGACCGGTGATCGCCTCCGCGGCGGGATTCCACAGTCGCACGACACCGGCGCGGTCGACCATGAGGACGCCGTCGGCGATCGTCTCGAGGGCACGCGCCGCGTTCCCGCGTTCCTCGGCCTCACGGAAGAGACGCGCGTTGTCGAGGGAGACGGCCGCACGCCGTGCCAGCTCGTGCGCGTGTTCGAGATCGGTCTCCGTGAAGGCGCGTGTGCGCTCGGAGGCCCCAAACTCGATCGCGCCCAGGGAGCGGCCGTGCGCGGCGAGCGGGACGATCATCGCCGAGGCGAACCCGAAGGCCTCGAGGAGACGGCGATGGTCTTCGTCGACGGCGGCCTCGGCGACCATCTCGCGCGAAAACTCCGGGAGGAGCACGGCCTCTCCCGTTTCGATCGCCTCGGAGACGAGGTTCGCTCTCCCCGGGTAGAACGGATAGCGCTCCTGCAACTCCTGGATGAGCTCGTGCTTTTCCGGATCCGCGTGCGCGACGGCGAACTGCCGCGGCGTCTGCCCTTCATCGGCCAGGTAGAGGACGCACCAGTCCGCGAAGTTCGAGACCGAGAGCTCGGCGACTGCGGTCAGCGTGCTCTCGTAGTCGAGGGAGGACGAAAGCACGGCGCTCGCCTTGGCGAGAAAGGCGAGGCGATCCTGCGCGGCCTGTGCTTCCGCCCGGGCCGCCCGCTCGGCCTCGAGGAGCTTTGTGCGCTCCTCCTCGGCGCGCTTGCGTTCCGTGATCTCCACGCTCACAGATCCGATTCCAAGGGCACCGCCGGCAAGCTCGACGGGGTAATAGCTCGCGACCCAGTGACGAACGCCGTCGGGGTCTCCCGGCGCGGCCCGGGTGACCTCTCGGTCG
>JACCYG010000305.1 GCA_013696595.1 Actinomycetota bacterium
CGGCCCGCAGCGTGACCATCTTCGTCCCCTCCGACGCGGCCGTCTATCGGATGACGCCGGCGGGACCGCAGCCGACGGTCCTTGCGGCCGTCGTTCCCGGCGAGCGAGTCACCCTCTGGACGACGTACTTCCTTCCGACACGGCGCGAGCAGATCGCGTGGCCCGACGTCCTGGTCGCACAGACGATCCGGCTCCGCGGAGAGTAGACCGCTAGGCGTCGAGCGCCGCGCGTAGCTCGGCCGCCGCGTCGGAGGGATCCGAAGCGTCCCCGATCGCGCGAACGACCGCGATCCGCTTCGCGCCCGCCGTGACGACGGCGTCCACGTTCGTCCGGTCGATTCCTCCGATCGCGAACCACGGCAGGCGCGCCCCGGCGGCCGCGTGGCGGACGAGGTCGAGTCCGACGGCCGGGCGGCCTTCCTTGGTCGGGGTCGCGTAGACCGGCCCGACGCCGATGTAGTCCGCGTCCGCACGATCGACCTCTCGCGCCGAATGCGTGGAGAGCCCGACGCGAACTCCGAAGCGCCTTGCCTCCGCCACCGGCAGGTCGTCCTGGCCCACGTGAACGCCGTCGGCCTCGGCAATCACGGCCAGATCGGGCCGATCGTTCACTACGAGCGGAACGCCGAGCCGCCGCGTCGCCTCGCGCGCGACAGCGAGCGCGTCGAGGAGGGCTCCGTCGGCGAGCTCCTTGTCGCGGAGCTGCACGAGGTCGACGCCTCCCCTGACCGCCGCCTGGAGGAAATCGTCGAGGTCGGGACGCGCGGCGGTGATCAGGTAGAGGCGGGCCGCCTCAGCCGCCCGCCACGGGGCGGGCGACGATGAGCGTGTCTCCGCGCTCAAGCTCGACCTCGGGATAGGAGGCGCGCTGGACCGGCTCGCCGTTTCGCTCGACGAGCGCGTAGCGTCCGGTCAGGCCGAGACGCTCGAGCAGGCGCGCGACCGTCTCGCCGCGCTCGAGCTCGTGGTCGCGACCGTTGACCGTGCACGTGGTCACGGCTGCGTGACGAGCCCGGCGACCGGGCTTGACGCCTGCGCAGTCTCGGCCTCGTCCATGATTCCGGCCTCGTAGCCGAGCCGGCCGGCTTCGACCGCCAGCCGAAAAGCGCGCGCCATGGCAACCGGGTCGTCCGCGTGTGCGATCGCGGTATTGACGAGAACGGCGTCGGCGCCCATCTCCATGGCCTCCGCCGCATGCGAGGGCGAACCGAGCCCCGCATCGACGACAACCGGCACCTCGGCCTGCTCGATCATGATCCGGATCGAGTCGCGTAGCTTCAGGCCGCGCCCGCTTCCGATCGGCGCGGCAAGCGGCATGACCGTTGCGCAGCCGACCTCTTCGAGCTTTCGCGCGAGCACAGGATCCGGAAGCATGTAAGGGAGGACGGTGAAACCGTCTTCGACGAGCGTCGCCGCCGCGCGAAGTGTCTCGACCGGGTCCGGCAGAAGGTAGCGCGGGTCAGGGATCACCTCGAGCTTGATCCAGTCCGGGAGGCCGCCCGCGCGCGCGAGGCGCGCGACTCTGACGGCCTCATCAGCCGTTTCCGAGCCGGCGGTGTTCGGAAGGAGCAGAACGTCATCGGGGAGGAACGTCGTGAGGTCCTCGTCGCGCGCGTCGAAATCGATTCGGCGCACCGCGACGGTGACCATCTCGCAGCCCGACGCGAGCACGGCGTCTCGCATCGTCTCGAACGATTCGTACTTCCCGGTTCCGGTGATGAGGCGCGAGCCGAACGTGCGCCCGGCGATCGTGAGCGTGTCGTTCATCCCTCTCCCTTCGCTGGCATGACCCAGATCAGGTTCTCCGGTCGCGGCCTCGTGGCCGCCTCTCAGCCCCCGCCAGGGGCTCCCGCTACCAACCAGGGTACCAGCGTGAGCATGACCGGCTTGACAAGCGGAGGGAGGAGGCGAGGCTAACGCCTCTCCCGTTCGGAGGGTACGCCGCAGCTTGTCGCTTGAACGATCGGGGGTCATTGGGTGCTTCCGAGCCGCGGTCGCACCGAGGAACGGCAGCGGCTTCACGAGAGCTACGAGCTCGTCTGGCGCGAGTCCGAGGTCGTCGTGGCCCGCGAGTAGCCTCTCGTCCCGGAGGTCGCGCTCCCTCCGTCCCTCCGAGTCTCACCGACCCGACGGGTCAGCGACCCTGGAACTGAGCCGGCCGCTTCTCGACGAAGGCGGCCATCCCCTCCTTCTGATCTTCGCTCGCGAAGAGCATCGAAAAGAGCCGAGCCTCGGTCTCGAGGTTGGAGCGGTGGTCTCCCTGCAAAGCGAGGTTCGTCGCCTCTTTCGCGTAGGCGAGGGCGAGCGCGCTCTTGG
Organism: Actinomycetota bacterium; assembly: GCA_013696595.1. GTDB lineage: Bacteria > Actinomycetota > Thermoleophilia > Gaiellales > Gaiellaceae > JACCYG01. Next base: position 2,317 of record JACCYG010000305.1, read on the forward strand.
ACACGAGCGTGCGGCAGAGCTCGAGGGTCTTGTCGCGCAGCTCGTCGGGCTCGTGAACCGCATCGACGAGACCGTGCT
>JACCYG010000118.1 GCA_013696595.1 Actinomycetota bacterium
TCCGTGCTCGGTTGTGCGTCTCCATATGCCGGCGTCCGGCTGACATCATCGCCGTTCCCTCACCGACACTGCCAACGGCTTCCAACCCATCCTCGCTCGCCGAAGCGGCCGGACACGAAGACGAGCAATCGGACGCATTCCGTACAAGGCGGCGATACGCTACCCGTAGTGACGAATCGAACGATATACTTTCAGACTCCTTTTCTGGGACTCACAAGACGCAAGCACCGACACTGATCCTCGCACTGCTGGAGCCAACATTGGTGGATCTACGCCCTCGCTTCACGGCGCGGTAACGTGTCGACTCCCGCCGCCATGGGTTCCCATACACCCGGTCAACATTCCTCGCTGACGATGCGCGACCTGACACGACTTCTCACCTGCCCACATTGCCAGGAACCGCAGCTCCTGCAGCTAAAGGAGGACGACAAGGACCAGCACCTCGAATGTCGCGGGTGCAGTGTCAAGTATGAAATCCACGACGGGATACCTGTGTTGCTGCCGCCCGACTTCATTACAATGCGCTCCGAGAACGAGCGCGCGGCGGCCGCGCTCGCACACAAGCGGCAGCAGGCGTCATTCACTGACGAGGAAACAGACGAACAGTGGGAGATCGGCCGGCCGCATGGGGCCCCTTCGTTCTATGGATGGTTGTTCGAAGAGAAGTTCCGACGTAGCATCGCGGCACTCTTCCCTCTCCTACAGGATGCAACGGCTCTTACAGTGTGCGGCGGCTCCGGTCTGGACGCCGAGTTCCTCGCGCGCGCGGGCGCTCGCGTCATCACGTCGGATATCTCGCTGCTGGCCGCCATGCGTGCCCGAGAACGCGCTCGCCGACACGGCGTCGCCCTGACGCCAGTCGTCGCCGACGTAGAGAACTTGCCGTTCGGAGATCGGACGATCGACCTCGTCTATGTCCACGACGGTCTCCACCATCTCAAAGAGCCCGCGGTCGGTCTCGCCGAGATGGCGCGTGTCGCTTCCCGCGCCGTTTCGGTTAACGAGCCCGCGCGGGCGACGGCCACAGCGATTGCCATCGGGTTCGGCGTGGCGCTCGTGCAAGAGGAAGCCGGGAACCGGGTCGCGAGATTAACCGTCGAGGATATCGTCGCCGGCCTCGAAAAACTAGGTTTTCAGACGCTTGAAGCGCATCGCTACGCGATGTACTACAAGCACGCTCCTGGACCCGCCATGCGGTTCATGTCACGCCAGAATGTGATGCCGCTTGCGAGGGTCGCATTCACCTCGTTCAACCGTTGGGCGGGTGGTATCGGGAATAAGCTGACTGTGCAGGCGATTCGTGCCAACTAAGTACGTGAGCCAACACACTTCTCTAGTACGGTGGCTTCTTCCTGCACGCTCACTCGCCACGGGTGCCTCGACACGAGGCCCAGAAAGTCGGACCAGATAGCCATCATCCGATCGTTCGGCACGTCCTACCGCCGAAACGTCGCCGCAGCGCTTTTTCATACGCCTCGTTCAGTCCTTCCGCTTGGGCTTGAAGCGTGAAATTTGCCCGGACTTGCCTCCTCGCCGCCTCGCCCAAGCGAGAGCGAAGTCGGCCGTCGTCGTGCAGGCGAACGATCCAGTCGGCGATCGCGGCGGGGCTCTCTGGCGGTACGAGGATGCCCGTCTCGAGATGAGCTATCTGCTCGGGAAGACCGCCGACACTCGTGGCGACAACGGGAAGGCCGGCCGCCATCGCCTCGAGCGAGCTGAGCGGGAACGCTTCCTGACGAGATGCCAGGACGAAGATTTTCCAACGCGCGAGCGCCTCGGTGACGGACGCGCGCCCGACGAGCGTGACCGCCCGGCGAAGGGCAGGGGAAGCCGCGAGCTCGTCGACCTCCTGGTCGAACTCGTCGTCGCCCCAGAGGCGTGGCTCCCCCACGTGCTCGAAGCGAACGTTCGGTCGGGAGCGAAGAACGATCTCCGCCGCGCGCAGAAAGACGTCGGTGCCCTTCGTGCGGCTCACGTAGCCGACGCTCCCCACGATGAATTGGCCGTCGTGGGCGGCGTCTGAGCTCGGCTCGGCGAGTGAACGCCGTTGTGCACTGTGAGGACGGGGGTGCGTCCCGCGCGCTCACGAAGCATGTCCGAAACGGGAGTCGAGACGCCGATCAGGACGTCGGCGACGGCCGCCGCCCAACGCAGGGTCACGTCACGCTTCCTTCCGGACGAGGGCAGCTCATGCACCTGAACGACGACGGGCAGCCCGAGCGCGCGGGCGACGGTCGCCTCCGGGAGCATGAGGAGCGAGTTGGCGTGCACGACGTCCGGGCGAACATCGAGGAGCCACTGCCTGAGCACGCGAAGGTAGCCAGGCGTTCTCCTCAGGCGAGCGCCCGCCCCGGGTGGCCGTCGCCATCCAGCGACGCTGAACGCAATCGGCTTCTCCCGCACCCCCTGGCGCGTAAGCGCGCCAGTGCTTTCGGCGAGAAGCGGGCCCCGCCCGGGGAACCAGCCGCTGATCGTCCACCCGTACGAGGCGAGGTAATCGAGCACGCGAACGACGGAGAGGCTTCCTCCGAGCACGTGCGACTCGTGGAAGAGCACGCACAGGCGCCGATCCGCTCGCGGGGAAGGCTCGCTCACGGCAATCGCGAGCGGCCGAGCTCGAACCAGCAGCGGCGAAAGGGTAGAAAAAAGCGCTTCCGTCTCACTACAGTGAGAGCAAGCGGTCCGGCGGCAAGCCGGCGTGCTTCGTCACAACCATTCGCGAGATCATTCTGCGGCAGATCATGGAGCGCCTGAACGTCCTCGTCACCTCGTCGTACTACTGGCCGGAAGGCGCGGGGACCGCTCCGTACATGACGGGGCTCGCGGAGTACCTGAGCGGCCGCGGCCACCGGGTCGTGGTTGCGACGACATTTGCTCACTACCCCGACTGGCAGTCGTCCGCGAACGGCCGACCCGCCTTCTCCGAGACTCGTGCCGGCATCCTGATTCGGCGGCGGGCGCACTACGTCCCCCAGCGGCAGTCGGCGGCACATCGCGCGTTCTACGAGGCGACGCTCTACGCGTCGGGTCTTACGGCGCTCTCCATGCATCCTCGCCCGGATGTCGTCATCGGGACATGTCCCAGTCTCGCGGGCGGTGCCCTCGCGGCGACTGCATCCGCGCTCTATCGCGCCCCGTACGGCCT
>JACCYG010000340.1 GCA_013696595.1 Actinomycetota bacterium
TGTTCATCGAGGAGATGAACAGGAAGACGAAGAAGACGGGGAAGAGAGACTGGACCGCCTCGCCCGAGCCGGTTCGAAGCGCCGCGAAGGCGCCGAGCGCGCCGAAGCCGAACGCGATCAGGACCGCGAAGGCGAAAATCACGAGCACACCGGGGAGCCCCGTAGCCGGTTCGACGCCGACCGCGAGACCGACGGCCAGGTAGACGGCCGCCTGGATCAGGGCCATCGTCACGACCCCGCCGAGCTGGCCGGCGAGGAGCGCGACGCCCCGCATCGGGGTCAGAGCAAGCCGGTTCAAGAAGCCGGTCTGGATGTCACGCGCAAGGTCGGTGCCGGTGTTCATCGTGGCGAAGAGGGCGCCTTGGATGAACGGGATCGCAAGCGCGAACGCCACGAACGAGTCCGTCGGGAAGCCGTCCAGGCGGGTAGCCGCGTCGAGCCCGCCCGCGTTGACTGCGAGGAGAAGCAGCGGAAACGCGAGCGGGAAGACGACGTTTGCCGGCTGCCGCAGCGTCCTGACGACGGAGCGTCGGGCGAGGAGAAAGACCTGGTCGGCGAACGCGTGGCTCACGCCGGCTCGAGCGCAACCTCAGCGGCCACTTCTTCCTCCTCTTCGCCGGCACCCTCGAGCGATCGACCCGTCTTGGCGAGAAAGACGTCGTCGAGCGAGGGCTGGTGGAGCTGGAGATGCTCGACCCTGAGATCGGCGGCGTCGAGGGCCCGGACGACCTCGGCGAGGTCCGCCTCGTTCGAGCGGAGCCGAACGGCGACGCCCTTAGGAGAGGAAATCAGTTCGCCGATCTGCTCGAGAACCGATGCCACCCGGGCGCTGTCGGCAGGATCGGCAGGGATGACCTCCACAGTCGGGCGCCCGATCTCGGCCTTGAGCACACTCGGCCTTCCCTCGGCGACGATGCGCCCGTGGTCGATGATCCCGACCCGGTCGGCGAGCACGTCCGCTTCCTCGAGGTACTGCGTCGTCAAGAAGACGGTGACGCCTTCCTCTTTGGCCAGCCGCCCGGTCTCGACCCAGAGGGCGGTACGGCTCTGGACGTCGAGGCCGGTCGTCGGCTCGTCCAGGAACAGGATCTCGGGCGAGTGCACGAGCGCAAGCGCGAGATCGAGGCGTCGCTTCATCCCGCCCGAATAGCCTCCGACCTTCCGGTCGGCGGCCTCGACGAGACCGACGCGGGCGAGCAGCTCGTCGCCTCGCCGCTTGCGGTCGCTGCGGGACATGCCGTGGAGCGCCGTCTGCAGCCGCAGGTGCTCGCGGCCCGTGAGCAGCGGGTCGAGGGCGGCCTCCTGAAGCGCCGCGCCGATGTGCGCGCGCACCTGCGGGCCCTGGCGAACGATGTCGTAGCCGGCGACAAGTGCCGCGCCCGCGGTCGGCGGGAGTAGCGTCGTCAGCATGTGGACGGTCGTGGACTTTCCGGCGCCGTTCGGCCCGAGGAAGCCGTAGATCTCGCCCGGCGCAACCGAGAGGTCGATACCGTCGACCGCACGCGGCCCCTTGCGGTACTCGCGAACGAGTCCGCGCACCTCGATCCCGTTCTCGCCCGCCACCGTTTCACACTACCCACGAGATATCGCGTGGCCGCCGTGCAGGAAGCGGTAGGGCACTGCAGCCGTTAGCCGACGGAACCGGCGAAAGAGAGATCATGCGCGACGATCGAGGACCAGCCCTGAGCCTTCGCACCGAGACCTTCCGGGCGTTCGTGGAGGAGCACGTTGCGCCGCCGCCTGCACGGGTGCTCGAGATCGGCTGCGGCTCGGGCGACCTCGCGCGAGCGCTTGCGGCGGACGGGTTCGAGATCGTCGCGGTCGACCCGAGGGCGCCGGACGGCCCGTGGTTCCGTCAGATCCGACTCGAGGACTTCGCCGAGCCCGGTCCGTTCGACGCGATCGTCGCCAGCCTCTCTCTCCACCACGTCGAGGATCTCGATGCTGCCGTCGACAAGATCGCGGGCGTGCTCGACGCGGACGGCGTGCTCGTGCTCCAAGAG
>JACCYG010000343.1 GCA_013696595.1 Actinomycetota bacterium
GAGTCGTCTCGGCTCACATCTTCGGCCTGGCGGTCGACATCGCCGCCCTCGGGGGGACGCCGATCATGGGCAACTCCGCGCCGGGCGGCATCACCGAAAAGGCCGTGCGAGACCTCATGCTTCTGCCGGCCGAGCTACGGCCGCAGCAGGTCATCTCGCTGCTCGGCCTCGGCGGGCCGTCGTTCCCGCTCGCCAACCACCACGACCACATCCACGTCGGGTTCTAGTAGACGCAAGCGTTCTCGCGACGGCGAGAACACGGTGCTTCGCGTCGTCAGCGATCTAAACCCGTGGGGGGTACGAGAACCCGGAGCGCTCCCGGCTTGATCTCGAACTCGAGCGGAGTCGGAAGGGTGGCCGGCTCACCGTCGATCGCTGCGTGGATCCGCGGATGCTCGGACTCGATCCGGAAGCCCGGGGCGGCTCGTTCCTCGAGGCCGCGGGCGCGGTCGAGCCGGCCGGTCGCCGCTCGGACGAGGAGGGCGAGCAGCGTCCGGCGCTCGGCCGCTTCGATCACGTACGCGTGGAGGAGCCCGTCGTCGAGACGCTCGCGCTCGCCGAGATCGGCAATCGTCTCGAGCTCGTAACGGTTGTTCGCGATGAGAGCGACGAGCGCGCGGCGCCGCTCCCGGCCGCCTTCGGTCTCGAAGGAGAGGTCGAGGGGCCGTCGGGAGCGCCCGAAGGCGGCAGGCAGGATCCGCCCGAGGGCGACGAGACGGTTCTTCGTCTCGTGCCGCGGATCGTGGACGAGGCTCGCGTACAGACCGAGCGAGACGTTGTTCAGGAAAACCCGGTCGCCTACCGCTCCCACGTCGACCGTGCGCTCGCCGCCGCGAAACGCCTCGAGCGCGGCGACCGGGTCGTCGCGGTCGAAGCCGAGATCGCGCGCGAAATGGTTTCGCGTGCCGAACGGAATCGGGACGAACGGCACGTCGCGCTCGATCGCCACGGCGGCGACGGGAGCGAGCGACCCGTCCCCGCCGGCCATGCCAAGCATGTGAGCCCCACGGTCGGCCGCCACGCTCGCAAGCTCAGCCGCATTGTCGTCTGAACGAAGTAGGCGAGCCTCGATCCCAAGCCGTTCCGCCTCCGAAACGAGGTCGTCTGCCGAAGGGGACTGCTTCCCCGAGCGGGGATTGACGAGCAGAAAAGGGCGGCCTTGGGCGATAGGGCGGTTATGCCCTGAGAGGAGGGGGGTTATGGGGGGAAACCCGGTTTCCCCCCATTTAGACGGCGCCTTCGATCGCGTGAAGCGTCCAGGCCGGCCCGAAGCGGATTAGATGCCCATCAGGGTCGGTGAGGTCATAGACGTCGGTCCCGAACCGCGTGCGGGTGAGCGTGCCGCCCTCGATGCCGCGCTCGCGCAGCCGCTCGAGCTCTTGCTCCAGATCCTCCGCTGCGAGCTCGAGCCGGACGCTTCCCCCGACCTCCCGGCCGCGCTCGGGGTCCCACGTGAGCACGAGGTACGTCCTCTCCTCGAGCGCGAAGAAGGCGCTGTGCGCAGTCGGGCCCTCGTCGTAGGCGGCTTGCGGCCCGCGTCCGAGCAGGCGCGAATAGAAGTCGATCGCTCGGTCGAGATCGGTCACATAGAGGTGAACGGCGCTGACGAGCCTCACGACGAGGAACGGCGCCGGCCGGCCGGCGAAACGGGCACGCCTCGCTTCGCGCGCTCTTTCTTCTTGCGCTGCCGGTCGCTCTTCCAGCGTTTGATCGGCCTCGACCCGCGTCCCATCGGCGAGACTCTACCGGTGGTCTACGCCTAAACTATGATTTAGACGTGTCTAAGTCTCGCTTGACCCGACGCCAACTCCTCGTCACCACCGCCCCCGTCGTGGCCGGCATCCCCCTTGCCCGCGCGGGCTTCGGGCACGCAGGCGGGGATCATCGAGAACACCTTGCACCTGCCGGCCACGCCGCGATGGTGGGCGCCGAGGTCCCGGCGCCCGGGAGCCCAAACCAGCTCGACGGTCTTCTCTTCCCCCCTCCGGCGCTTCCCCATGAGCCGGGCCGCGTGCGTGAGTACACGCTGACGGCGTACGACCGCGACATCGAGGTCGCGAAGGGCGTGACCTTCCCTGCGTGGACCTACAACGGCACGGTGCCCGGACCGGTAATCCGGGCCACGGAGGGGGATCTCCTGCGTGTGCACTTCAAGAACGCGGGGTCACACGCACACACGATCCACTTTCATGGCATCCACCCAGCCGACATGGACGGCGTCTTCGAGGTCGTCGAGCGGAACGAGACGTTCACCTACGAGTTCCCGGCACGGCCGTACGGGATGCACCTCTACCACTGCCACTCGACCCCGCTCAAGAAGCACATCCACAAGGGTCTCTACGGCGCCTTCATCATCGATCCGCCCACGCCGCGGAAGCCCGCGCAGGAGCTCGTCATGGTCATGAACGGGTTCGACACGGACGGCGACGGCGAGAACAACTTCTACACGGTCAACGGGCTCGCGTTCTACTTCGCGAAGTACCCGATCACCGTCAAACGCTCCCAGACGGTGCGGATCTACCTCGCGAACCTGACCGAGTTCGACCTGATCAACTCGCTCCACCTTCACGGTGAGTTCTTCCGCTACTACCCGACCGGGTCGACCGATTTCTACGAGTACACGGACACGGTCATGCTGACCCAGGGGCAGCGCGGGATCGTCGAGATCGACTTCCACAATAAGGGCCTCTTCATGTTCCATGCGCACCAGTCGGAGTTCACCGAGCTCGGCTGGATGGGCTTCTTCGACGTCGTCGACTGATGGCGTCCCGATCCGTCGCCACAGGTCGGCGAGATCTCCTCGGGCGCTGGCGTGTCTTGGCGCTCCTCCCGATCCTGTTACTCGCCGGCACCGTGTCACTCTTTGCGGCCACGGGCAGCTCGCTCGTGGGTCTGATCGGAGCGAGCCCGCCGCAGCCCGACGAGTTCGACATCCGCCGGGTCGAGTTCAAGGCCGGCGAGATCCGCATCCGCGTGACGAACCCGCAGCGGGACGAGCTCACGATCGCCTCCGTGACCGTCGACGAAGCGATCGTTCCTTTCGAGGTCGACGGGCCGGCCACGCTCAAGCGCCTCCGCTCGAGCACGATCGTCGTTCGCTATGACTGGGTCGAGGATGACCCGATCAGCGTCGGGGTTACGAGCTCGACGGGAATCGAGACGTCGCAGGAAATCGCTGCCGCCGTCGAGACGCCCGGTGTCTCGGGCGGGAGCATCCTCGGCTACGGCGTGATCGGGTTCCTGGTGGGAGTCGTCCCCGTCGCCTTCGGCCTCCTCTGGCTCCCCTCCCTTCGCCGCGCGGCCCCGAACTGGCTGGCGGCCTTCATGGCGCTTACCGGGGGCCTGCTCACGTTTCTCGCCGTCGAAGCCTTCAGCGAGGCGCTCGAGCTTCAGGCCGGCCTGCCGAGCCCGCTCGGCGGAGCGGGCCTGGTTCTGCTCGGCTTCGCGCTCAGCTACCTGACGCTGACGGCGATCTCGCATGGGCTCGCCGGACGGGGGGACGCAAGTCGAACGCGCGCGCTCGGCGGGCTCGCGCTCGCCACCCTGGTCGCGATCGGGATCGGATTCCACAACTTCGGCGAGGGGCTCGCGATCGGCTCCTCATTCGCGCTCGGCGAGCTCGCGCTCGGAACGTTCTTCATCGTCGGGTTCATGATCCACAACGTGACCGAGGGGCTCGGGATCGCCGCGCCGGCCGCGGAGGAGAAGCGCTCGGTCGGGATCTGGGTGCTGGCCGCGCTTGCTCTCGTCGCCGGTGCACCCGCCATCCTCGGGGCGTGGCTCGGCGGATTCTTGACGAGCGATCTCCTCGGCGTCATCTTTTTCGCCGCAGCCGCAGGCGCTGCCGCGGAGGTCGTGGTCGAGGTCGGTCGCTTCGTCGCGGGCCGCGCGCCGGGTGGCCTCAGCTCGCCGCACGTTCTCGGCGGCTTCCTCGCGGGGATCGTTGTCATGTACGTGACGGGGCTTTTGGTCTAGCCCTGGCCCGGAAGAAGCGGCGAGCGCAGACCGGCGGAGACCCCGCGCCGCTCGGCGAGCGCTTCGAGCACGATCACCGTGTCCGCGACGGGGATGTCGTCGAGGTAGGCCTCCCGCTCCTCGAACGATCGCAAGACCGCATCCGCCGCATCGGCGTAGGCCTCCGCATCGCGCGCCGCGAGGGCGGCGAGCGCGTCCGCGACCGACCGCGGAAACGCGGCCTCCTGTTCGGCCTGGAGCGAGCGCGCGAACGGCGCAGCCTCCGCGTCACGGCCGAGGACGAGGTCGGCGAGCACCTCGGCGTAGCACCCGATCGGAGACTCGCTCTCGCCGGGGTCGTGCGCCAGAGCCCACCCGGCGTCGGCCTCGGCGTGATCCCAGTCTTCCGCGAGGACTCGCGCCTTCACCGCCCCGATCAGGCGGCCCCAGCTACCGGGCGGCGCCCCGGAGAAGCTCGCGCGATAGCGCTCGGCGGAGCGGGCGAACCAGTCGGCTGCTTCTGCTCGGCGTCCCTGCATCAGGCGGGCAAGCCCCGCGCCGCCCGCAGCCATGGCGATGCGGACGAGCTGTTTCTGACGCGCCTCCGAGTCGTCGGGCAGCCGCTCGAGGCCGTCGTGGTAGCGCGCCTCCTCGCGAAGCGCATGCGTCTCCCAGGCATCAGACACTCCCTAGGAATACCCCGTCTGAGGGACGCGGCGCGTCCCGCTGCCGCTTACAGTTGTCAGCGGCCGCTCGCCTCGTGATGGGAGCGGCAATCTCATCGGCGCGGTCTCTCCCGGTCTGCGCCTGATAGGGGGGCTCGCCGCCGCAGTCGGGCCCCCACTCTTTTCCTCGCGAGGAGCCGAGCGCAAGGAAACCCTCGAACGAGGGTTCCATGAAACAGGTAAACAACCGTAAACTACGGCAGGGGCAAGCGGCGGAAACAGAAGTCCCCGCCGCCCCCGGGAAAGCGTTATTGTCTACGCCTCGTCTACGACCAAGGAAGGCCCCCGCGCCTCACGACCACGGGAGACCCCAGGTTCCGCCGAGAATGGAAGCGAGAGAACCCATACCGACGCAGAGAAAAGCCAGGCGAAGTTTCATCGAGACAGTCCTTTCGGGTTTGACTACTGGAACGGCCCCGGGCCCGGTGCAACGACAGAGTATATAACCATTCCGATGCCCAGACAAAAGTCAACTCACGTCGATGATCCCAAGGCCGTAGGCGCGCGCCTCAAGGCCGCGCGCGAGCAGTCCGGGCTCAGTCAACGGCAGCTCGCTTTCCCCGGCTGCTCGCCGGCCTACATCTCACGGATCGAGGCGGGTGACCGGATCCCCTCGCTGCAGCTCCTGCGCGAGCTCGGCCGCCGGCTCGGGGTCTCGGAGGATTACCTCGCCACCGGTTCGCAGAGGCGCGACGGTCGAGAGGACACGCTGGTCGAGGCCGAGCTCGCCCTCCGACTCGACGAGCTCGAGCTCGCCGAGCGACTGTACACCGAGGCGCTCGATCGCGCGACCACCGAGCGCGAACGCGCTCCCGCTCTTGCCGGTCTCGGCCAGCTCGCCTTCCGGCGCGGCGAGCCGCGGGAGGCGGTTGCGCAAATCGAGGAAGCCCTCCGCGGATACCGCGCAGATGTGTCCGAGCACCCCGCGCTCGCGGAGACACTGGGGCGCACGTACGCGATGCTCGGTGAGACTCAGGCGTCGATCAGCGTCTTCGACCGTTGCGTCGCGGCGGCGGAGAAGAACGGTGACCCGGTCCAGATCGTCCGCTTCGCCGTGCTGCTCGGCTACGCGCTCATGGATGCGGGAAATTTCCGCAGGGCCGAGGAGCTCCTCGGACGCGCGCTCGAGGTCGGGCGCGACCTGCGCGACCCGATCGTGCGCGTTCACCTCTACTGGTCGCAGTCGAAGCTGCACGGAGAGCAGAACGACATCGAAGCGGCAACGCGCTACGCCCGCAAGGCGCTCGAGGTTCTCGAGCTCACGGAAGACTCCTATCGCACGGCGCGCGCGCACCAGTTGCTTGCCCACCTCGAGCTCGACCGCGGGCGCGCCGAGGAGGCGCTCACCCTCCTCGAGGAGGGCTGGCCGCTGCTGGCCTCGAGTGGAAGCCCGATCGACCGGGCGCAATTCCGGATCGAGGAGGCCCGGGCGCTCGCAAAGCTCGGCCGCGAGGAGGAAGCCGCCGGCCTCGCAATGGAAATCTCCGGCCTGCTCGCGGACGCCGATCCGAACGACACGGGCCGGATCTACGGCCTCCTGGGCGAGATCTTCGCCGACCTCGGCGACCGCGAGCGCGCGCGGGAGCTCTACGAGCTCGCGATCGACTTCCTGGAGCGCGTCCACCCGAACCGTTACCTGATCGAGGTCTACGCCCAACTCGCAGACCTCCTCGAGAACGAGGGGCACAAGCAGGAGGCCTACGCGTACATGAAGAAGGCGGTCGGGATGCAGCAGGCAGTTGCGGCAAAAAGTCCTGCCTGAGGGCCTCAAGGCCCGCTGTGCTGCTGTATAGTTCGCGTTAGCCGCGCGCCAACGCCGCGCGCCGGCTTCCTCATCTGAACTGCGCAGCGCATAGGGCGCTGCATTCATGCAAGAAGCGATCCCGTATCCGACTGATTCGTCGGAGGAGCAGGGCGGTCTAGCCGCCGCGGCTCTCCGCGCCGAGACCTGGGCGGGCGAGCCCTTCCTCCGCGCCGACGAAAACCCGGCCGAGGCGCTCGCCGACGGGCGCGCGCGCCGTCGCGCGTTCGATGATGCGCTGGCCGAGATGGAGGCCGGGCGGCGCTCTCCTTCGGCCAAGTGGAAGATCAAGTACGCGCTGCTGCTCGGTCTCGAGCGCGTCATCGCGGACCACCCGGCCCGCCTGGCATCGGGCACCGAGCTACGCCGACATCAGATCGATGCGCTCGCGGGGATGCTCGGCGAGCTGATCTCGCGCCACGAGAGCCACGCGGAGAACGGGAACGGCGGGGTGGACGAGGACCCGCCGCCGCTGGAGGGCGAGGAAGAGTTCGACGAGGACGACCTGGATGAACGGGAGACGCGACCGGCAAACGATCCGGGCGCGGTGCGGCGCTTCCGCTTCCGCCATCCGACCGCCTCCGGGAAGACGATCGCCGCCGGCGGGTTCGTCGAGGCGGCGCGGACGATGGGCATCCTCATCCTCACGCACCGCCGCCTCCTCGTGAAGCAGTTCGAAGGAGACCTGACGACCGAGGGCTACGGAAAGCGCTTCCGCCCGGCGATCGAAGCAGGGCAGGAGCCCCTCCAGCAGAACCCGATCACGATCCAGACGTACGCGTGGTTCGCGCGCCACGTCGGGAGCCTCAGCCGGTCGGCATATCAGCTCGTGATCTGCGACGAGGCCCACACGGCGCTCGGCGAGAAGACGAGCGCGGCGATACGGAGCTTCCCCGAGCCGCTCTACATCGGCATGACGGCGACGGAGCAGCTGATCGCCAAGCAGGTCTCGGACGTCTTCCCCGCTTCCGTTGACGACCTGCCGCTCGGTGACGCGGCCCGCCGCGGCCTGATCGCCCCCCTGCGCTGCCTGCGCGTGCCTCCCGCCGCCGCGATCTCCTCCGTCCCGATCCTTGGCGGCGACTACGACCAGGAGGCGCTCGCCAAGGTCCTCGATCACCTGCTCATCAACCAGGCGGCGGCGAGCCTCTACCGCGACCGCTTCGACGCTACCCCGGGGATCGTGTACGCGGCGGGCGTGGAGCACGCCTACAACCTCGCCCGCGAGTTTCGGGCGGCCGGCATGAAGGCCGAGGCGGTGAGTGGGCGCACCCCGCCGCTCAAGCTCGCCGAGACGCTCGCCGCGTACGAGCGCGGCGAGATCAACGTGCTGATCAACGCCCAGCTCCTGGCGGAGGGATGGAACTCGCCGCGCGCCACGATCTGCATGCATCTCGCGCCCACAGCCAGCCGGCGCGTGTATCAGCAGCGGATCGGACGGATCATGCGGATCCATGCGCGAAAGGAAGCCGGCGTCGTCGTCGATTTCATCGACGCGGCCGCGACCCACAACGAGCGCACGGTCACGCTCCACACTCTCCTCGACTCCGACTTCTACCGGCCCGGTGCGCGAGTCACGCCCGCACCGCGCCGACGCGTGCAACGTCGTGCGCGGCGCAAGCTCTCCCCCGCGGCTTGGCTCGTCCCCGTGACCCCGGACCCGCAACGGCGCGTCCTCGTGATCAACCGTGAGTGGGAGCGCGTCGATCCTGGCCGCCTGGCCGACGACGAGCAGCTTCTCTGGGCGCGTCTTGCGGGAAGGCAGGTTCGTTTCGACGAGCGCCAGCAATTCGCCGAGAAGCTCGCGAAGGCGAGCCGCGAGTGCCGCGAGGCGTTCCTCGAGAGTTGCGCGGCGGAAAACCCGAACCGGCGCCTCCGGGTATCCGCTCTCGGTGACCGCGTGGCAGTCTCGGTCGACCGTGCGAGCTTCGACGACCTCGTCTCGATGGTGACCTCCGCGCCGACCTGGGAGAAGGATCGCGTCCAAGGCGTCCGCATCCTCTTGCGCGCCCTCGGCGAGGGAAAGGTCGACGCGCCGCTCGACATCATCGCGCGCTGGACGTGGCGGCTCGCGAGGGCGACGCGCAAGCTCCAGGACCGGCGCGCGAGCACCGAGCTCGCGGACGCGAAGCGGCTCCTCGGCGCGCTGACGAACTCGCGCGGCCACCGGCACGAGGAGAACGCCGC
>JACCYG010000355.1 GCA_013696595.1 Actinomycetota bacterium
ACACACCGTACGGCAAAGCGTCGGCGCCCTTCACAATCGGCGAGATCGGAGACAAGCGCGTCGCCTTCCTGCCGCGCCACGGGCGAAAGCACGAACTACCGCCAGCGCAGATCCCCTACCGAGCGAACATCTGGGCGATGCGGGAGCTCGGCGTCCGGCGGATCATCGGGCCAAATGCGTCAGGCTCGCTCAAGGCTGAGATCGGGCTCGGCGAATTCGTCGTCACCGACCAGTTCGTGGATCGTACGAGCGGACGGGCGGACACCTTCTACGAGGGTCCCGAGACGACGCACGTCTCCGCTGCGGATCCGTACTGCCCGGACCTGCGGGCCCTCCTCGTCGACACCGCGAAGGGGCTCGGGATCCCGGTGCGCGACGGCGGCACGGTGGTTGTGATCCAGGGTCCGCGCTTCTCGACGCGGGCCGAGTCGAGGTGGTTCCAGGACATGGGTTGGGACACGATCAACATGACCCAGTACCCGGAGGGCTATCTCGCGCGCGAGCTCGAGCTCTGCTACGCGAACATCTCGATGGTGACCGACCACGACGTGGGCGTCGAGGGCGCCGAGCCGGTCTCCCACGAGCAGGTCGTCACCGTCTTCAACGCGAACAACGAGCGCCTGCGAGAGCTCCTCTTCGCCGTAATCCCGAAGATCCCGCCGCAGCCCGAAGAGCACGTGTGCTCGATCGCCCTCCGCGGCGCCCGGTTCTGATCCAGACGGCGTCCATCCGTACTTTGTGATAGAAATGCCGCCCGTCGGATTCGGCTTGGCATAAGGGAATCGGGACTCCTGCGCCCGTCGTGGATGCGTACTTTGTGAGAACGAGAGGGGAGCGGTGAGCGACTTCTTCCAGGACCACAGCGTGCTGTTCGCGCTCATTTGCGCGGGCGTGGCCGTCGTCTTCGGTCTCGCGACGACGGCGTGGCTCGTGCGCCTCCCGGCCGGGAACGCGCGGATGCAGGAGATCGCGCACGCGATCCAGGAAGGGGCTTCGGCATATCTCCGGCGCCAGTACATCGCGATCGGCGGCGTGGCCGCCGTTCTCTTTCTCGGGATCGGCTTCTGGAACGACCTCGGCTGGGGCACCGCGTTCGGATTCCTCATCGGCGCCGTGCTCTCCGCGGCCGCGGGATTCATCGGGATGAACGTCGCGTGCGGGCCAACGTCCGCACGGCCGAGGCGGCCCGGGGGGGCGTCAAGCCGGCGCTTCGCGTCGCCTTCGGAGCCGGGTCGGTTACGGGCCTGCTCGTCGTCGGCCTGGGCTTGCTCGGCGTCGCCGCCTACTACGGGATTCTCACCGGCTGGTTCGACCAGCGTCCGAAGGAAGCGACCGAGCACCTGATCGGGCTCGCGTTCGGCGGCTCCCTCATCTCGGTCTTCGCGCGCCTCGGCGGTGGGATCTACACGAAGGCAGCCGACGTCGGCGCCGACCTCGTGGGGAAGGTCGAGGCAGGCATCCCCGAGGACGACCCACGGAACCCGGCCGTGATCGCGGACAACGTCGGGGACAACGTCGGCGACTGCGCCGGCATGGCCGCGGACCTCTTCGAGACCTACGCCGTCACCGCTGTCGCGGTCATGTTCCTCGGCGCCGTCAACTTCGACACGCCGGCGCTCGTCGTCTACCCCCTCGCGATCGGCGGCATGGCGATCCTCGCGTCAGTCGTGGGATCGTTCTTCGCGCGCATCGGCCGGGGCGGGTCGATCATGAACGCCCTCTACAAGGCCGTGCTGGTCGCGACCGTCCTCTCCGCGCTCGGCTTCATCCCGGTCACGCTCGCCTTCGACAACGTGTCCATCGACGGCGGGACGCTTTCGTTTTGGGAGCTCTACGCGTGCACGCTGATCGGCCTCGTCGTCACGTTCCTGCTCGTGGCGATCACGGAGTTCTACACGGGCACCCGCTGGAAGCCGGTGAAGGGGATCTCCGAGTCGTCAGTCACGGGTCACGCCACCAACATCATCGAAGGGCTTGCGATCGGAATGCAGGCGACCGCGCTACCGGTCATCGTGATCGCAGCCGCGATCGTCGGCGCGAACGCGCTGGCGGGCCTTTACGGGATCGGTGTCGCGGTGATGGCGCAGCTCGCGATGACCGGCCTCATCGTCGCGCTCGATGCGTACGGGCCAGTGACCGACAACGCCGGCGGGATTGCCGAGATGGCCGACCTCCCCGAGTCCGTTCGCGATGTCACCGACCCGCTCGACGCGGTGGGAAACACGACGAAGGCCGTGACGAAGGGGTATGCGATCGGTTCCGCTGGCCTCGCTGCGCTCATTCTCTTCGACGGGTTCACGACAGAGCTCGCCGCCGAAGGCATCAACCCCAACTTCAGCCTGCACGATTCCTGGGTGATCGCCGGGCTTTTCATCGGCGGTTTGATGCCGTTCCTCTTCGCCTCGCTCGCCATGCAGGCGGTCGGGCGCGTCGGCGGCCAGGTCGTCCAGGAGGTGCGCCGTCAGTTTCGCGACATCCCGGGGATCATGGAGGGCACGACGCGGCCCGAGTACGGGACGACGGTCGGCATCGTCACGACCGAGGCGATCAAGCGGATGATCGTTCCCAGCCTGATCCCGGTCGCGTTCCCGATCATCGTCGGGATCATCGAGCCGAAGATGCTCGGCGGCCTGCTGATCGGCACGATCGTGACGGGGATCTTCCTCGCCATCGCGATGACGTCGGGCGGCGGCGCCTGGGACAACGCGAAGAAGCTGATCGAGGACGGGGCCTACGGCGGCAAGGGCTCAGAGGCGCACGCCGCGGCGGTCACGGGCGACACGGTCGGCGACCCCTACAAGGACACGGCGGGCCCCGCGATCAACCCGATGATCAAGATCACGAACGTCGTCGCGATTCTGATCATCCCCCTCCTCGTCGCCATCCACACGTAGCTTGCGCTTCCGCCGCTTCCCGCGGCGTCAGACTGGCCGTTCGACCTCCTCGAGCAGGCCAAATCGACGCGCCAACCACTGTTTTGTCGTCGACTGGAGAAGGAGCGTCACGATCACGGCGAAAGCGACCGAGGTGACGATCTCGTTCTCGTAGGGGACGCCCTCGGCGAACAAGATCCCGGCGAGCGCGACGGGGACGACTCCGGTCTCCCTCGTCCACGCGACGAAGCCGATCTCTCGCCATTCCCAACGGCCGCGGCGGTCAGGCAAGAGGCACGCGACTACCGTGAGCGGACGCGCGACGAGGATCAGGACCGCAATGACCGCGAGTGCGGCCAGCGCTTCGTCTGCCATCTCGCCGAGCGGGAGATTCGCGCCGACCGCGATGAAGACGAACAGGACGACAACGTCGGTGATCCGCTCGGCGACGAAGTGGAGCTCGCGCTCGTGCTGCTCCGCCCGCCCCAGGCGCAGGCTCTCCGCGTTCCCCGCGATCAGCCCGGCGATGACGGCGCCCATGTAGCCGCTTCCGCCGGCGAAGTCAGTCGACGCGTACGTCGCGGCCACGACCCCCATGAGAGCGACGGCGGACGACTCCCGCCAGAGACCGAACCTGTGGTCGGAGAGGACGACGGCGAGGAGGAGGCCGAAACCTGCTCCGATCGCGACCGAAACGACGACCTCCGTGGCGAAGTCGGTGAGCGGCTCGGCGAAGGAGCCCTCACTCTCCAGGACGAACGTGGCGACCGAGAGGGCGAGAACGGCACCCACCGCGTCGTTCAGCCCGGATTCGGCGATGACGGTCTGCCTGACCTTCTCGCGCACGCGGAGGCGCTCGAACAGCGGGATGAGGATCGCGGGGTCCGTGGGGGCGAGGACCGCGCCGATCAGGAACCCCGCCTCGAACGGCACGCCGAAGACGGCCGTCGCCGCGAGCCCGACTACGACTGCAGTGATGAGGACGCCCGGGATCGCAAGGAGTACGAGCCCGATCCCGACCCGCGAGAGCACGTCGAATGAAAGCCCGAGACCGCCGTGGAAGAGGATGAACGAGACGCCGAGCAAGAGCAGGAGCTCGACGCCGATCGAGTCGAGAGGCAGATCGAGGAAGTCGAGCGCCTCGGGCCCGAGCGCCACGCCCGCCGCCAGGAGCACGATCATCCGCGGGAGCCGCAGGGCGCCGGCGATGGCCTCCGCCAGGAGTCCGGCCGCGAGAATGATCGCGAGTGTTTCGATCACATCACGCGCGGTCACAGGCGGTCATTCTTCCCACGATGCGGGAAGCCTCCCGGCGTCGCATACGCTGGCGCGCCGCGGGAGTAACGGCCTCTAGGCCGAGCGGCGGCGGCCTCTAGGCCGAACGGCGGCGCCGCACCTGCGGCCCCTGTTGGCCCAGGGCGGCGTACGCGAGCGCCTGAAGCGACTCGTTCAGCGTCGAGAGCTCGTGCGCAATCCTCAAGAGGCCTTCTGCGGAGTCCATGCGGCGGTTGAGTGCATGTACCTCGTCGCAGAGGCGGTCGAGGCGCTCGAGCACGGCATCGAGTTGCCGGTCGTCGAAGTGCTTACGTTCAGCCACGAGTCTTGATCTTAGCCCCGCCCGGTCGTACGCTCGCCCTTGCAACAGCCATATCGAAAAGGGAGGGCGAGATGTACGCGCGAGTCAGCACGATCGAGGGGTCGACCGATCAGCTCGACGAGGGGATCGATCACATGAAGAGGGAGATCATTCCGGCGGTCAAGCAGCTCGGGGGCCAAGGGATCATCAGCCTGGCCGACCGGACGAGCGGGAAGAGCCTGACGATCACTCTCTGGGACACCGAGGAGGACCTCCGTGAGAGCGAGGAGCGGGCCAACCAGCTCCGGAAGCAGGCGGCCGAGGGAGTCGGTGCCACCGGGGAGCCCCAGGTCGAGCGCTACGAGGTCGTGGTCTACGACGTGGAGGCGGGCGTCACGGTCTCGTAGCCTGGGCCTCTCGCTCGACCGTGGGCGCGGCCAAGGCGCCGCTCACTTTCGCGCCCGCGAGAGGAGGATGACGCCGGCGACGACGCCGACGACGTCGATCAACCAGTCGAGCGGCGCGCCTTCGCGGCCGCGCACGAAGGCCTGGTGGACCTCGTCCGTCGCCGCGTACGCCGCGCCGAGCGCGACGGCCGTTGGTTCGTGCCGGAGTGCTCGGAGGAGAAGCGCGCCAAGGATCGCGAACTCGACCACGTGTGCGAGCTTGCGAAGGAGGAGATCCCACGTCCCGAGGCCGGTCGAGAGGCTCGGGATCGAAGAGAGCGCGAAGATGACGGCCGCCCAGACGACGACCGGGGCCCAGAGCGAAAGGCGTCGCCGGTTCGGGCCCCGTCGTCCGGCCATTGCAATCCAGCCTACTCGAGTGCTAGCGTCCCGCTCGACATAGGCGAGCGGTCAAGGGAAGCCGGTCGAACGCCGGCACGGTCCCGCCGCTGTAGGGGGAGAAGCTCTCCCGCCACGACGCCACTGGCTTCGGCCGGGAAGGCGGCGGGGGAGGGAGCCCCGAGTCAGAAGACCTGCCGCCCGCCTCCAGATCCGTTCCCCTCGCGGAAGGAGGAAGCGTGTTTCGTCATTGCCTCATATCGCTCGGCGTTGCACTGGTTCTTGCCCTCGCCGGGTGCGGCGGCTCGGAGGGCTCGGAGAGCGGCAACGCCGAGGACACCGTCAGCGCTGCAGCGCCCGCCGAGGACCAGGCCGCCGTGCTCGTCACCAAGGACTGCGGGAAAAGCGTCGTCCTCGCCAAGACCGAGGTCGAGGCCGGCCAAACGGCGATGCAGGCGCTCGACCGTGTCGCCGACATCGAGACGGCCTCGGGCGGCAAGTTCGTCTCGGAGATCGAGGACGTCGCGCAGGACAACGCGAAGAAGCTCGCGTGGCTCTACTACGTGAACGGCGAGGCGGCTCAGAAGGGCGCGACCGAGATCGAGCTCGCACCCGGGGACGTCGAATGGTGGGACCTGCACAACTACGAGCAGGAGTGCGCGTCGGTTCCTGCCGAGGCCCGCTGACCGGGAGCCTCGCGTGAACCTCTCGCCCGTGCCGGCCGTGGTTCTCTTCGCTGCGGCCGGCACGGCCGCGCTCCTGTCCGACCGCATCGCGGCCGCGGCCGCGCTCGCGGGTGCGCTCCTCGTGCTCGTGCTTCGGGCGCCCGCTACGAGGCGCCGGCCTTACCTCGTCGGCGCGCTTGGATCGGGTCTCGGCATATTCGTCCTTTCGCCGTTTCTCGCCGCGGCCGGGCACGACGTCCTCTGGTCCGGCCCCGTCGTTCCCGTGCTCGGCGCGCTCGACGTCACGCGGGAGGAGATCGTCATTGCGGCCCTGAACGGTCTTCGGCTGACAGCCGTCGCGCTCGCCTTCGCGGCCTACGCGCTCCTGGTGGATCAGGACCGGCTCCTCGCCGCCGCAGGCTTCGCGCGCCGGTCCGCACTCGCCGCCGTTCTCGCGACGCGGCTCGTCCCGACGCTGGAGCGTGACGCAGCCGGGCTCGTGGAGGTGATGCGCGGGCGCGGCGTCGCGGTCACCGGGCTGCGCGGACGAACCCGTCTTCTGTCCGCGCTCATCGCGGGGGCGCTCGAGCGGGCGCTCAACCTCGCCGAGGCGATCGAGGCGCGTGGTTTCGGCCGGCCGGGTCGGACGCGGGCGCCCTCTCGCCCATGGAGCGGCTGGGATCGGGCCGCCGTCGTGCTCGGCGGCGCGCTCGTCGCGGGGGCGGTTTGGCTCTAGCCTCGCTCGAGAACGTCACGTACGCGTATCCGGACGGTGAGCCGGCACTCGTGGACGTTTCGCTTGCGCTCGAGCCCGGCGAGCGAGTCGCGCTCCTCGGGCCTTCCGGGGGAGGAAAGTCGACTCTCGTTCGCGCGCTCGCGGGCCTCGTACCGCACTTCCACGGCGGACGCTTCGCCGGACGGGCGATCGTCGTCGGCATCGACACCCGGCGGGCGCGGGCGGCCGAGATCGCCGGTGGGGTCGCGACCGTCTTCCAGGACCCCGAGGAGCAAGTCGTCATGGCGCTCGTCGAGAACGAGGTCGCGTTCGGGCTCGAGAATCTCGGTGTTTCCTCTGCGGAGATCCCGGCGCGCGTCGCTTCGGCGCTCGATGCGGTCGGCGCGCTTCACGTCTCCGGCCGGCGAACGACCGAGCTCTCGGGCGGCGAGCTCCAGCGCGTCGTGCTGGCCTCCGCGCTCGCACTCGAGCCGCCCCTGCTTCTCTTGGACGAGCCCACTTCGCAGCTCGACGTCGAGGGAGCGCGCGATTTTCTCAACGCCCTGGATCGTCTCGACGCGACGATCATCCTGTCGGAGCAGCGAACCGCGCGGGCACTCGCATTCGCCGATCGTGTTCTCTTTCTCGACGGTGGACGGCTCCTGCTCGACGCTCCGAAAGCGTTCGCCCTCGACTGGCTTCGGGATAAACGGCCTGCGTACGTTCCCGGCGAGGGTGAGCGCGATCTCCAATCCTCCGGGGAAGGTGAGCCGGTGCTCCTCGCCGAGGGCGTGGGGTTCTCTTATCGCGGGGGACCGCCCGTCCTCGTGGACAC
>JACCYG010000005.1 GCA_013696595.1 Actinomycetota bacterium
CTTCGGCGCGGTCGACGCGCTCGTAGCCTGCGAGAGCGAGGCGTTCGACGAGGGCGTCGACCCCCGGCTCGTCTCCGATGCGGATTTCGATCGTTTCCGGCCGCGCATCCGCCGGCGGTACGCCCTCGGCGAACCCAAGGGCTGAGGCACAGACGAGCCCGCCGGTTTCGAGCACGGCCAGTGCGCGCGCGCGTTCGCCGACGAGATGCGCCGGCGGCTGGAGCCCGCTCTCCCAGCGAACGCCACGTGAGGCGAACAGCGCAACCGCGTCCTCGCCGAGAAACCAGCCAGCGGCCTCGGCCGCAT
Source organism: Actinomycetota bacterium (assembly GCA_013696595.1). Taxonomy (GTDB): domain Bacteria; phylum Actinomycetota; class Thermoleophilia; order Gaiellales; family Gaiellaceae; genus JACCYG01. Next base: position 307 of record JACCYG010000005.1, read on the forward strand.
CGCGTGCGTCGGCGTCGTCGGGGAGGAGGCAGACGAGCGGGCCACCGCGGCCGAGCCAAAGAGCGGCAAGGAAGACCGGAAGGAGGGGCTCCGAGACACGCGTGCTCGCGGGCGCGTCGAGGAAGGCTCGCAGACGGTTGCTCCCGGCGAGCTCTCGCGCGAGGCCGTGCAGGGCTGGAGCGTTGGCAACGGTACGCAGGTCCATAGCGAACGACGGAACTCCCGTTCCGCGGGAGAAAGCGTAGCCGTGCGGACACTAGACTCGCCCCGTGCCCGGAGAGCTTGTCGACATCGGCCCGCGTCCGAAGATCGTCGCGTCGTTCTACGCGCCGGGTGCCACGGAGCGCTTCGGCGCATGGCGCGCACGAAACGCCGAAGTCCTCGCGCGCGTGCCGGCGGAGGCCTACCGCGTCGAGTACGGAAGGGCGGGCGCGGGGCTCTTCATCCGCGTTCGCATCGACGAGGAGCACCTGCCGCCTGACCTCGAGGCCCCCGACGAGCTCGACGCCGGCGACCAATCGCCCCCAGCCGCGTAACAGGTCGAAGCGAGCCGGTATTGACGCAGGATATCCCTGCTAATTGCGGTCGTTGAACCGCTGCTGGGTTTCCTCGAGCCCCTCGCGCGCGAGCGTCGCGACCGCATCGGCGGCCCGCGCGACGAGGCCGGGAACATCAATCTCGGGGGCGAACGGCGACAGAACGAAGTCGGCAACCGGGCGCGGGTCACCCCGCTCGGGCCGCCCGACGCCGATGCGCAACCGCAGGAAATCCTGCGTCCCGAGGTGCTCCGCGACGGAACGCAGGCCGTTGTGGCCCGCGAGCCCCCCGCCGAGTCGCGCCTGAAGGCGCCCGGGGTCGAGATCGACCTCATCGTGGACGACGAGAAGACGGTCAGGTGCGATCTTGAAGAACCGAGCGGCCGGGCCAACCGACCGGCCCGACTCGTTCATGTAGGTCTGCGGCTTCAAGAAGGCGAGCTTTTCGCCCTCGAGCCGTACCTCCGACAGATCACCGGAGAACTTCGAGCGAAAGGATCCGCCGTGGCGGCGCGCCAGCTCGTCGCACACCATGAAACCCACGTTGTGGCGCGTGACCGCGTACTCGCGACCGGGGTTCCCGAGCCCGGCTACGAGCAGGTCGAGCGACGAGGCGGGCTCGCCCCGACGGAGAAAGCGCACGGGAAACTAGCCCTCGGTGGTCTGGTGCTCGCCGGCCGCGTCGGCCTGCGGCTCCGCCGGAGCCTCGGCAGCGCCCTCCGGTTGCTCCTCGCCGGGGACCTCCTCGCCCTCGACGCCCTCTTCCTCCTCGGGCACCTCCTCCGGCTCTTCGACCCGCGGCGCGGACACGCTCGCAAGGACGACGTCCTCTTCGTCGAGAAGCTTCACGCCCTCGGGGACCGTGAGATCGGTCACGCGCAGGCTGTCTCCGATTACGAGAGCAGACACGTCGAGCTCGAGACGGTCGGGGACCTCCAGCGGCAACGCCTCGACGTTCACCTCGCGGGTGATCTGGGTGAGGACACCACCCATCGTGACGCCCTCGGGCTCGCCGACGAGCTCGACGGCCACCTGGGCCTGGATCGCCTGGTCGAGCCGCACCTCCTGGAGGTCGATGTGGAGGAGCTGGCCGCGCGTCGGATGAAGCTGGTACTCCTTGAGGACGGCGTGACGCGCCTTTTGGCCGTCGTCTCCGACCACCACGTCGAGAATGGCGTGCGTCCCATGCTCGCCGGTGAGCACACGGCGAAGCTCCCGCTCGCCGATCGCAAACGGCTCCGCGTCCTTGCCTCCCCCGTAGAGAACACCCGGGACGAATCCGCGCGCACGCAGGCGCCGCGATTCGGCGCTTCCGCCCTGCTCGCGTGCCTCGACCTGAAGCTTCATGCGCTCTCCGGCCATAAGGCAGGCCAGTGTAGCTAAGGCCTATCCGAACAGAAGCGAGCGCAGGAAGACCAGTGCCAGCCGGTTGCCTTGAAGCGTGCGACCTTCAGCTCAGCGTTTGCGCGACGGCGGGTCAATCTCGGCAACGTCGCGCCTCCAACAACCATTCCGGCGCGACCGCCCCCGCCTTTGCTTTCCGTTCACCCCGATGATCGGCGGAAGGGCAGGAGCGGGCCCCTATCCCTCGCGGCAGGGACGTCTAAAAGAGCTGATTCTCCCCCTGGAAGATCATGGAAACCGACTCGCCCATGAAGACATTCTGGATCGTGTCGGCCAGGAGCCCCGAGACGCTCAGGACTTTCAGCTTGTCCGGCCTCGTCAAGGGATCCTGCGGCACCGTGTCCGTGACGGCGATCTCGGTGAAATCGCTGTCCATGAGCGTGCCGAGCGCCTTCGGTGGAAAGAGCCCGTGCGTCGCGCACGCGTAGACCTCTGTCGCGCCCGCTCCCTTCAGGGCCTGCGCACCCGCCATCAGGGTGCCGCCCGTCACGATGATGTCGTCGCCCATGATCGCGATCTTGCCCTCGACCGGTCCGCTCACCTCGGTCACGGTCGCCACCTCCTGCTCCGGCCGAACTTTGCGCAGAAGCGCGAAGTCGGCCTCGAGCATCTCCGCGAACCGCGCGGCCATCTTCGCGCGGCCGGGATCCGGCGCGACGGCCACGACGCCGTCGCCGTACAGGCCGCGGTCGCGGTAGTACTGGGCGAAGATCCGAAGCGCGGTCATGTGGTCGACGGGGATGTCGAAAAAGCCCTGGATCTGACCCGCGTGGAGGTCCATCGTCAGAACGCGATCGACGCCCGCGACGTCCAACATGTCGGCGACGAGCTTGGCGGTGATCGGCTCGCGCGGCGCGGACTTCTTGTCCTGTCGCGAATAGGGATACCAGGGCATCACGGCCGTGATCCGATTCGCGGAGGCGAGCTTCGCGCCGTGGATCATCTCGAGGAGCTCCATCAGGTGGTCGTTCGTCTGCGGGCCCGCGCACGACTGGACGATGAAGACGTCGGCGCCGCGAATCGACTCGCCGAAGCGGGAATAGACCTCCCCGTTCGCAAACGTCTTCAGCTGCACCTCGCCGAGGGCGATGTTCAGCTTCTCGGCGATCGCCTCCGCGAGCTCGCGGTTCGACCGGCCCGAGAACAGCATGAGCTTGCCCTCAGGGCCGCGCTGGATGAAGTGCCCGCGCTCCTCGGGGCTCGGCTCGCTCGCGTCGGCGGTCTCGAGACCGGGCAGCGGAGTGACGAGCTCAGTGGTTCCGGTCTCGACCACGGTAGTCCTCTTTGTTGACTTGTTGTGCTCGCGCGACTGCGAGTGCGCCGTCGGGGACGTCCTCGGTGATCGTCGAGCCCGCTCCGACCCAAGCATTGTCGCCAATCTGAACCGGCGCAAGGAAAACATTGTCGCTGCCCGTGTGGACGTTGCGCCCGATCACGGTTCGCTGCTTCTCCGAGCCCAGCTCGGGCCGGTAATTCGCCGTGATGGCCCCGGCTCCGATGTTCGTGTCTTCGCCGATGTCCGCGTCGCCGATGTACGAGAGGTGGGGCACCTTGGTCCGTTCCCCGATACGCGAGTTTTTCACCTCGACGAAGGCCCCGGCCTTCGATCCGGCCTCGAGAACCGTGCCGGGCCGCAGGTAGCAGAACGGTCCCACCGTGACCCCTGTCCCAATCTCCGCGTCGTGTGCGACGACGTGCGGGCCGACCGAGGCGTCGCCTCTGACGACCGTGCGGCCCCGCAGGAAGGTGAACGGATGGACGACGGCATCGGGCTCCAGGGTCACGTCATACTCGATCCAGGTGGTGGTGGGGTCGACGATGGTGACGCCTGCGAGCATGTGCGCACGGAGGATCCGCTCGCGTAGGAGAGCTGCGGCGCGCGCGAGCTCTTCGCGCGTGTTCACGCCTTCGGTCGCGGCCGAGTCGCGGATCCGGTGCACTGCGACCCGGCGCCGGTTCGCGACGAGGTCCCCGACCGTGTCCGTGAGGTAGAGCTCACCCTGGGCGTTGTCGGCGTCGAGGCGCTCGAGCGCCCACCAGAGATCCGGTGCAGAGAAGACGTACAGCGACGCGTTGAGCTCGCGGATCGCGAGCTCCTCGGCGGTTGCGTCTCGCTCCTCGACGATCCGGCTGAGGTCGCCGGACGCATCGCGGACGACCCGCCCGTACGCAAGCGGTCGGTCGGTCTCGATCGACGAGATCGTTACCGCCGCCTCTCCATCCGTGTGCGCCTTCACGAGCGCTTCGAGCAGGTCGGCCGTGAGAAGCGGCGCGTCTCCGGGGACGATGAGCACCGGCCCGTCATGGCCGCCGAGCGCGGTGCGCGCGGCGGCGACGGCGTCGCCCGTACCCCGTGCGTCCGCCTGCACCGCGAGCACGGCCTCCTCCGGAAGCGAGGCGGCGAGCTCCCCTTGCGCCTCCGGGGAGCACACGACGACGAACGGCGAAGACCCGAGCGCGCGGACTGCGTCGACAACCCAGTCGACCATCCGACGGCCCACAAGCGGGTGAAGGTGCTTGGGCACGCGCGACCTCATGCGCGTGCCGAGGCCGGCGGCCATCACGACGGCTGCGAGCGGACGGGTCACGGGTTGCGAATCATGCCTGGGGTAGGAGGATTCGAAGCTCTGGTCACGGCACGGGCGATGACTGGGGCGGGAGGATTCGAACCTCCGGTCACGGGACCAAAACCCGCTGCCTTACCGCTTGGCTACGCCCCACCGGGAAATGACAAGGGGGCTTGGCTACGCCCCATCTACCGGCCACGTTAGCGCACCTCAACGGCGGCGGAAGAATACGAGCGCGAGCACGACGATCGCCGCCGCGAGGACGGCGAGGACGACGAAGGTTGCGGCCACGGCTATTGCGATCGGCAGGAGCACCGGCAGCGTCTGCGCGACGGCCGCGGTCCACGAAAGCTGGCGAAGCGTTTCGAACCGCGTACGCCGCCCGACGAACGAATGGAACGCGAAAATCGCGCCGGCGAAGATGACGATCCAGAACCAGCCGAGAACGTCCGTGACGACAAGGATCGTCTCGACGAGCGCGACCGCGAGCGCGAGACGAATGCGATTCTCCCGGAGCCAGTGGCTTGTCCGACCCGCGCGGTGCTCGAGAACCGGGTAGGCCGCCACCGCGGCGACGCTACCAGACAGGCGATGCAGCCCAGACCTGCGCCTCACGCTCGACCGCGCGGGCGGCTCGTTCCGCCTCGTCGCGGGTATCGAAGAGGCCGTAAAGAGCGGGGCCCGCGCCGGTCATGTCGACACGGAACGCGCCGAGATCATAGAGCCGCCCGTCGACGTCCTGCCCGACCGTCGCGGCCGGAAGGTCGTTCTCGGGAAGGCGAGCGAGGTCGCGCGCGACGCTACAGGCGGTGAGCGCAGCGACGAGGCGCTCCTTCCGCTCTCGGAATCCCGCTTCGAGACCGAGTGCGTCGAACGCCCGGTACACGTCGCCGGTTGAATGCTTCCTCGCGCCGTCGGGCACCGCTATGACGATCGCATAGTCCTGGGGGAGATCGAGTGCCGACAACCGCTCTCCCAAGCCCTCAGCGAGCTTGGGGCCCGGCTCGAGAAAGAACGGGACATCCGAGCCGACTGCGGCCGCAACGGCGAGGAGCTCGGCCGGCGGAAGCGGCTCTCCGAGCGTCTCGTTCGCGAGCGTGAGCGCGGCGGCCGCGTCGGCGCTTCCGCCGCCGAGGCCTACCGCAACGGGTATCCGCTTCTGGATCCGGACACGCCAGCGGGGCTCGACGCCGGCCGTTTCCGCAAGCTGGACGAGCGCATCGTGCACGATCGTGTCCTCGGCGAAGCCTTCCACCATGAGCGCATCGGCGGAGTCGAGCGCGAGCTCGTCCGCGAGGTCGATCCTCTGCAGCACCGTCGCGACCTCGTGCATGCCGTCGTCCCGGCGCGGCCCAACCACGAGCGCGAGGTTGATCTTGCCGGCGGCCGTCACACCAGCGCTTGCGCGAGCAAGGCGAACTCCTCGGGCGCGAGCGCCTCCGCGCGAACGCTTGCGGGCTGCCCGAGCTCCGCAAGGGCGGCCACGGCGCGGGCACGGTCGGCAAGACCCACGAGCTCGAGCGAGTTCGCAAGCGTCTTGCGCCGGTGCGCGAAGGCACCCTGGACGACGCGCTTGAGCGGCTCGTACTCGACGCCCCACGATCGCCGTCGCTCGAACGCTACGAGCGCCGAGTCGACATTCGGCGCCGGACGGAAGACAGTCCGAGCGACCGGATGGAAGCCCGTCCGCTCGGCGGTCAGCTGGAGAAGGACGGATACGGCGCCATAACTCTTTGTTCGAGGCTCGGCGAAGTAGCGGTCCGCGACCTCGCGCTGCACCATCACGCACCAGACGTCGACGGTCGGAAGCCCGTCGAGGCTCTCGACGACGAGAGGGGTCGCAACCTGATATGGCAGGTTGGCGACAAGCTTGCCTGGGGGCGGATCGAGCTCGTGCAGCGGGAGGGTGAGCGCGTCGCCGAAGAGAATCTCGACGTTCTCGCGCTCGCTGATCCGCTCGCGCAGGTGCGGCTCGAGGGAGCGGTCGAGCTCGACCGCATGTACGAGTCGAACGCGTTCCGCGAGAAAATCGGTCAGGACGCCAAGCCCGGGCCCGATCTCCAGGACGACGTCGTCTGGGTCGAGCTCGGCAAGCCGCCCTGCGACGGCGACGATGTTCTCGTCGACGAGGAAGTGCTGGCCGAGATCGCGGTTTGGTGTGACCGGAAGCCGCGTCACACGAGACCGAACGCGGCTTTCGCGTTCGCCTCGATCTGCCTCGCGAGGTCGGCCGCATCTTCGTCGCGCGCATCCGCGAGAGCGGCGACCGTATGGACGACGTTCGCCGGCTCGTTCGGCCGCCCGCGCACCGGCTGAGGCGCGAGGTAGGGACTGTCCGTCTCGGCGAGGACGCGATCCGCACCGACCTGCGCGGCCGCTCGGCGCAGCTCCGGGGCGTTCGGATAGGTGACGTTGCCCGCAAAGGAGACGTACCAGCCGTGTTCGAGCGCCGGCTCGAGCAGAGCCGAGGACGAGAAGCAGTGGAGGACTACCGGGGTCCCGTCTGCGCTCTCGCGCAGGACTTCGAGTGTCTCCCCATCCGCAGCTCGCGTGTGGACGACGAGCGTCTTCCCGAGCTCAGCCGCGAGCGCAGCCTGCGAGTGAAAGAGGTCACGCTGGCGCTCACGGGGCGCGTAGTCGCGGTAGTGGTCGAGACCTGTCTCGCCGACGGCAACGGCGTTCGGATGCCCAAGCAGGTCCCTCAGCTCGGCCAGGTCCCCCTCCCCGGCTTCGTCCGCCTGATGCGGATGAATCCCGAGCGCCGCGAAGACTCCCTCCTCGCGCTCGCAGATCGCGAGCGCCTCGCGGCACGAAGCGATTCCCGAGCCCACCGTGATCACACGGGTCACGCCGGCCGCGCGCGCCCGCGCGAGAACCTCGCCCGGCGGGTCAGCACAGGCGTCGAGGTGCGCGTGCGTGTCGATCACGCCGCCGCCGTCGTGGGCTCGATGCGCGGGAACAGCGGCTGCGCGGGCTCGATCCCCTCGGTCTCCACCGCCGTTCCCGGCCTGATGCGCTCCCAGGCGAGATCCTCGGCGGGCTGCCCGAGCGCGGCCAAAATCCGGAGCGCCGTCTCCGGCAGATAGGGAGCGAGGGCGATTGCGATCGAGCAGAGGCCGTCCGCCAGGTCGTAGAGGACACGATCGAGCTCACTGCGGCGCGCCTCGTCCTTCGCGAGCTGCCAGGGCGCCGAGGTCTCGACGTGTTGATTGAGCTTGCGGACGAGCTGCCAGATCGTCTCGAGCGCGCCGGTGAGGTCGAATGCGTCCAGGTGCGAGGCGACCTCGTTCCGGAAGGCGTCAATCGCCCACGGGGACACGTCTGTCGCACTCGGAAGGCGCCCGTCCCGGTAACGCGCGATCATCGCCGTCGTCCGGGAGAGAAGATTGCCCAGATCGTTCCCGAGCTCGCGCTCGTAGCGTTCGTGCAGGCCGTCGATCGAGGCGTTCCCGTCCTGACCGAACGAGACCGCCCGCAGAACGTAGAACCGGACGGGATCGACGCCGTAGACGTCGATCAAGTCGAGTGGGTCGATGGTGTTCCCGACCGACTTTGAGATCTTCCGCTCGTCGAGCAAGAGAAACCCGTGCACGAAGAGCTGACGTGGCACGTCGTACCCCGCGGCCAGGAGCAGTGCCGGCCAGAACACGCAATGGAAGCGCAGGATGTCCTTCCCGATCAGATGACGGACGTCCCGCCAGAAGCGGTCACGGAGGTCCTCGCCGTCGCGCGCGTAGGCAAGGGCGCTCACGTAGTTGATGAGCGCGTCGACCCAGACGTAGGTGACCTGGCTCTCGTCCCACGGGATCGGGACGCCCCAGGGCTGGCCGGCCCGGCTGACGCTGAAGTCCTCGAGACCACCCGCGATAAAACTCCGCGCCTCGTTCGCGCGAAACGTCGGTAGGACGAAGTCGCTTCGCTGGTCGTAGAGCTCGAGCAGGCGTTCCTGGTATGCCGACAGCCGAAAGAAATAGTTCTTCTCCTCGATCCACTCGGGCTCGATCCCGTGCTCAGGGCAGCGGCCGTCGACAAGCTCCGCTTCCGTCTTGAACGCCTCGCAGCCGACGCAGTAGAGACCTGCGTAGGTTCCCGCGTAGATGTCGCCGTTCTCGTAGATCCGCTGCAGAAACTCCTGGACGAACTGCTTGTGACCTTCGTCGGTCGTTCGGATGAAGAAGTCATGCGAAGCGTTCAGGCGTCGTGGAAGCTCCTGCCAGTGCTTGACCATCCGATCGGCGAAGACCTTCGGTTCGAGCCCCTCCTCTTCGGCGACCCGCGCGACCTTGGAGGCGTGCTCGTCGGTCCCCGTCAGGAAGAACGTCTCCTCCCCGCGCTGGCGGTGATGACGCGCGAGGACATCCGCCGCGATCGTGGTGTATGCGTTGCCGATGTGCGGCGTCGAGTTGATGTAGTAGATCGGGGTGGTCACGTAGAACGCCATTGCGGCCAATGATACGGGCGTCCTCTCGCTGTCCCCGCGGCCGCGCGAGGGTTTGAAACGGGAAAACGGGGCACCAAATTTCGAGCATGGCCGCGGTGCCGAACCGCTCGGAAGGGGACGTGGTTCAAACGGGAATCGTTCGCCACATCGACGAGCTGGGCCGAATCGTGATCCCGATCGAGATCCGGAAGCGTTTCGGGTTGGGCGAGAAGGATCCCGTCGAGATCTCGGTGCGCGGGGAGACGATCCTGCTCTCGAAGGCCTTGAGCGTGTGCGTGTTCTGCGGAAGCGAGGAGGCGCTCGAGGATTACCGCGGCCGGCCGGTCTGCCGCGACTGCATCGGTGAGCTCGCGCGCCAGGCGTCGTGGAACGCTTAGAGCTCCTTTCGAAATGAAGCACTGAGCCGCCGGGCCCGCGCCGAGTCGTCATTCCGAAA
>JACCYG010000129.1 GCA_013696595.1 Actinomycetota bacterium
CCGAGCGGTTCACACTTGGCCTGCTGATGCTCCTCGGTATCTTCTGGCTCGGGCTCCGTTTCGAGAAGCATGTCGCCACCCGCGCCCTGCCCCAGCTCGACTCGACAGCTGACGACGTCGCGCTGGCTCCCTCGCAGGCCCCGGAACCTCGCGGACGTAGGCTCGAACATCGGTAGGCGATGCGCGTCACGCCGTTTCCACAGAAGGCTGGATCGCGGGGTCGACGTGGTCGTCGAGTTCCAGCGTGAGCACGCCACCTCGGTCCGCTCGCGATCGCTCGATGATGCCACACCAACGTCGGCCTTCTGTCGGAACACATTCTCGCACTGGACGGCGCGCTCCACTTCCACGACAACATGACGATGAAGGTCGTTAATGTGCGGCCCGTGCGTGGAGCGCTGATCGCCCGCGCCGCCGGGGGCGGGGTCGCCCTAGTCCGCGCGCATCGATATCTCGAGTTCGTACTTGCCGGCGCCGTCCTCGTTGGACTCGCCGTGCTCGTCTTCGGCACGCACGTCCGACACGGAGGCTTCTACTCGGACGACTGGTCGACTGCGTCGGACGTGACGTTCCGGGGATACCGCGGCACCGTCGACCACGTGTTGCACGACGTGGTTCCGGGTCGGCCCATCCTGGCCGCGGTCCATCCGGTGACCCATTACCTCTTCGGGCTGCAGGCGGAGCGTCACCTCGCCGTCGGCGTCTCGCTCGCGGTGTTGGCCTCCCTCTGCTTCTTCGTCCTGCTTCGCTCCCTCCGCGTCGAACGCCCGCACGCGCTCGGGATGGCAGCGCTGTCGCTCGTCTTCCCGTGGGCGGTTGCTCTTCACCTCTGGACGATCGCAACGGTCAACAACCTCGCGTTGATCACGTACTTCCTCGGAACGACGGCCGCGCTGACGGCGGTGGGGCTCGAGCGCGATCGCCGCGGCCGGGCGCTCGCTCTCCACCTCGCGGCGAGCCTCCTCTACGTCGTCAGCGTGCTGACCTACCAGGTCGCCCCTGCAGTGATCCTCGGATCCATCGCGCTCTATCGCACCCGGGTCTCGTGGAGTCGCGCTTCCAGGCGCTGGCTTCTCGACTGCGCCGTCGTGCTCCCGGTGACGGCCGCGTCGGCCGCCGCGAGCTCTGCGGTACGCGAGGTCGGCTCCGTCAGCGCGATGGTCACCGACCTCCCCCGGTTCGTCCGCGACGACCTGACCCTGTTCGCTGCGATGTTCCTCCCGTCCGGCGTCGAGGCCGCGCTGCCGAACCTCCTCGTGCTCTTCGCCGCGACCGGGGTGGTGGCGCTGTCCCTTGTGCGCGCCCGTCGGGGCGAGCCGGCCGTGCGGACGTGGCTCGTTCGCGGGGGAGCCGGCGCGGGAGCGGTGGCGCTGAGCCACGTCATGTTCCTCGGCAGCGGGCTTCTCCCCTCGTACTCGGGCATCGACGACCGGGCGAACACGTTGGCGGCGTTCGGGTTCGTCGTCGTGGCGTACAGCGTGCTCGTTCTCGTCTGCCTGCTCGTCGCCCCGACGCCGCGGTGGATCCCGGTCTTCATCGCGGCCGCTCTCGTGCTCGTCGGCGTGGGATGGATCGGGCGCGTCCGCGACGACATCGCGCTCCTTCGCACCGCCGTCGCCCGGCAGGCGGACGAGATGGCCCTGCTCGAGGACGTCGTCGGGCGCCCACCGCCCGGCTCGACGCTGCTCGTGTTCGGGTTTCCGGCGACCACGTCCCCCGGCATTCCGATCTTCTACAACGCGTGGGATCTCGAAGGAGCGCTGAGGCTGCGCTGGAAGGACTATTCCCTCGCTGCGAGGCCGATCTTCCGCAAGGGCGTGACCTGCGACGCCGGATCGATACGACCGGTGGAGTTCCAGCCCGAGTTCTCGGTTCCCTACGAGCGCGCGATCTTCGTCGATCTCGCGACGCGGATCGTGCGGCCCGTGCGCTCGCGCGAGGCCTGCGTCGCGGCACGCCCGCGGTTCGCACCCGGCCCGCTCGTCGCCGGCGAATGACCGCCGTACGACGACGTGCGACCCGTCGACGAGCTCTCGGAGCGTCTTGTCGCGAGCATGCCGCGACTAGACTCGGGTGCGATCGGTGGGCGGCCTGACAGCCGTGGCGCGCGCGCAGATGGCGCGAGGTCGCCTGACACGGGCAGAGATTCCTGCCGGGCTCGTCGTCGCGATCGTCGTCGTCACGATGATCCTCCACGTCGCGTGGCTCGTCCGGTTCCGGCGAGCCGACATCGTCGAGTGGGACGAGGCCGGCTACATGCAGTTCTCTCTCAGCAACTACGACGCTCTGCGCGAGCAAGGACTCTGGACGTTCGCCAAGACGGTTGCCGGACGAGAGACGTTCGGCCCGTTCTTCCCGTTCGTCGTCTCCCTCGCCTACCCGGTGACGGGCCGGGGCGTGTTCGGCGGGTTGCTCGTCATGCCGCTCTTCTTCGTGGGGCTCGTCGCCGCGACGTACGGCCTCGCGCGACAGCTCGTCTCGAGCTCCTGGGCGGTGGTGGCGGCGCTCGCCGTGGCGGCGATGCCGGCCGTCATCGACTACAGCCGACTCTTCCACTTCGCGCTTCCGGCGACGGCGTGCATGACGGCCGCGCTCTGGTCTTTGCTGCGAACGGAGGGCTTGCGACGGCCCGGCTGGGCCGCGGCATTCGGAATCTTCCTCGCCCTGACGTGGCTCTCCAGGACGATGACGGTGGCCTACTT
>JACCYG010000134.1 GCA_013696595.1 Actinomycetota bacterium
GTCCCGAACACGAAGACGAGAATCAGGAACGCAATCGGGATGGCGATGTAGAGCTCGCCGATCTTCAGGTCATGGGCGAACACGGGATCGAGATCGTGCTCGATCGCCGCCTGGCCGCTCAGGTAGACCTCGGCGCCCGAAATCTCCCCGGCCGCCTCGCGCATGTCGTCGGTGTGGCCCTTCGCGTCGGCGGGCTCGAGGTTCGACACGATCTGCGCGGTGACGACGGAATCCGAAACCGGTTGGACGAAGGCGAGCTTCCCGGTCGGGAGCTCTTCGGCGGCACGGGTCGCCGCCCCCTCGACCTCCGGGACGAGCTCCTCCGCCGAGCCCGCGGAGCCCTTCACGACGAGCGAGAACGACCCTGTCGTCTTCTGACCGAAGTTCTCCTCGAGAATCTTGTCGGCCCGAGCCGTGTCGGTGCCGGGCAGCGAGAAACGGTTGGTCAGGAGGTCCGTCAGGCCACTCATCGCGACCAGAGAAGCGAGGAAGACAACGAGCCAGGCAGCGACGACGAGCCAGCGAAAGCGGAGAACGAGGCGCGTCCAGCGCTCCATCACGAACCTCCTGACGACGGGTAAGCTAGCGCCGACTAAGTTAGTGGAAGCTAGCGGGCGTCGTCAAGCAGGTACGAGATACGGCCGCCCGCGAGAGACTCGCCCCGATACCGCTCGACTACCATCAGAGACGTGACAGGACGCAAGGACATGGAGCGGCTTCGCAGTGAGATGGAGGAGCTTTTCGCCGACCTCTGCCAGGTACCACGCCTGGTCGGCCACCGCCGCGGCTTCCGCCCGCGGCTCGACGTCTACCGGACCGACGACCCGCGCGCGGTCAACGTCGTCGTCGAGCTGGCCGGCATCGATCCCGCCGAGGTCGAGCTTTCGTTCGCCGAGAACGTGCTCGTGATCGTGGGCAATCGCCGCCGTGCCGCAAAGGGCCAAGCCGGCTACCAGCAGATGGAGATGGACTACGGGCCCTTCCAGCGCCAGGTGGAGATCGACGAGCGGATCGATCCAGACGGGATCGAGGCGGTCTACGACCGCGGGCTCCTGCGCATAACGCTTCCGGTCGCGACGCGACGGGCGCGGCGGGTTCGGGTCGAGATCACGGCGAGGGGAACGGGATGACCAAGGTCGAGGAACCGACCGACGTGAAAACCGAGGAGCGCCCCGACGTCTTGCCGATCCTTCCGCTCAAGGACACGGTCGTCTTCCCGGACTCGATGACGCCGCTCGCGATCGGACAGGAGCGCTCCGTCCGCCTGGTCGACGAGGCGGTCGCGAACGACCAGACGATCGCGCTCGTGACGTCGACCGATCCCGAGAAGGACGTGCCCGAAGCGGATGACCTCCATCGCGTCGGGACGGCCGCCGAGGTGCACAAGATGATTCGCGTCCCCGACGGGACGCTTCGAATCCTCGTGCAGGCGACGCGCCGAATCCGCCTCGAGCAGGTGACGCAGGAAGATCCGTTTCTGGCCGGGCGCTTCGTCGACCTCCCCGACATCGTGACCGAATCGAAAGAGGTCGAGGCACTCACGCGGATCGTCGAGGGGCTTTTCGCGCGGATCATCGAGCTCGTTCCCTATCTCCCTGACGAGTTGCAGCTCGCCGTCGCCAACGTCAACGACCCGTCCGGCCTCGCGAACCTGATCGCCTCGACCATGCGCCTGAAGACGGCGGAGAAGCAGGAGCTCCTCGAAGAGGCCGACGTCGCGGTTCGCCTGAGGAAGCTGAGCGTGATCCTGAACCGCGAGGTCGAGGTCTTCGAGCTCGGGACGAAGATCCAATCGCAGGTGCAGTCCGAGATGGAGAGCTCCCAGCGGGAGTACTTCCTCCGCCAGCAGTTGAAGGCGATTCAAGACGAGCTCGGCGAGGGCGACGAGCAGCAGGCCGAGGTGGCCGAGCTCCGTGCCCAGATCGAGGAGGCCAAGCTCCCGGAGGAGGCGGACAAGCAGGCGCGGCGCGAGCTCGACCGGCTCGCGAAGCTCCCGCCCGCCGCCGCCGAGCACGGCGGCATTCGCACCTATCTCGAATGGATCCTGTCGCTCCCCTGGAACGAGCTCACCGAGGACGATCTCGATCTGGCGCGGGCGCGGGAAATCCTCGACGAGGACCACTACGACCTGGACAAGGTGAAGGAGCGAATCGTCGAGTACCTCGCGGTCTCGAAGCTGAAGGGGGACCCCTCCGGCCCGATCCTCTGCTTCGTCGGCCCGCCGGGTGTCGGCAAGACCTCGCTCGGCCACTCGATCGCGCGAGCGCTTGGACGGAAGTTCGTGCGCATCTCCGTCGGAGGCGTGCGCGACGAGGCCGAGATCCGAGGCCACCGCCGCACCTACATCGGCGCGATGCCCGGCACCGTCATCCGCGCCCTGCGCGATGCAGGCTCGCGCAACCCGGTTTTCATGATCGACGAGATCGACAAGATGGGGGCCGACTTCCGCGGAGACCCTTCGAGCGCGATGCTCGAAGTCCTCGACCCGGCCCAGCACTCGACCTTCCGCGACCACTTCCTCGATCTACCCTTTGACCTCTCGAAGGTCCTCTTCGTCTGCACGGCCAACCTGCTCGAGCCGGTCCCACCGGCCCTTCGCGACCGCATGGAGATCATCGAGCTCTCCGGCTACACCGAGGACGAGAAGGTCGGGATCGCGCGCAAGTACCTCGTGCCGAAGCAGGTCGCCGAGCACGGCCTCGATCCGGAACGGATCGCGTTCACGGACAAGGCACTCCGGCTCGTCGTCCGCGAGTACACGCGCGAGGCCGGGGTGCGGAACCTCGAGCGCGAGATCGCGGCGCTCTGCCGCAAGGCGGCTCGCCAAGTCGCAGAAGGAAAGAGAACGAGCCGGCTGCGCGTGGACGAGAAACGCGTGCGCGCCTGGCTCGGCCGGAGGCGCTTCTCGGGTGACGCGCGCAAGCGAACCTCCGACCCCGGTGTCGCGACCGGGCTCGCCGTCACCCCGGTCGGCGGCGACGTCCTCTTCATCGAGGCGACCGCGGTGCCAGGGGAAGGCCGGCTCACCGTCACGGGCCAGCTCGGCGAGGTGATGAAGGAGTCCGCGCAGGCCGCGCTCTCGTGGGTCCGCGGCCACAGCCGCGAGCTGGGACTCGACGGGGACTGGTTCGAAGGCCGCGACGTCCACATCCACGTCCCGGCGGGCGCCGTGCCGAAGGACGGGCCCTCGGCGGGGATCGCGATGGCGACCGCGCTTGCCTCACTCGCGCTCGGACGGACGGTGAGCGAGCACGTCGCCATGACCGGCGAGATCACACTCACCGGTCAGGTGCTCCCGATCGGCGGCGTCAAGGAGAAGGTGCTCGCCGCGCAGCGCGCCGAGCTCTCGACCGTGATCCTGCCGAAGGAGAACGAGGGAGACCTGGACGATCTCCCGAGGGACGTTCGCAAGAAGATGCGCTTCGTGGTCGCCGATACGGTGGATGAAGTGATCGCAGCGGCGTTCGACGGCGCCCCTGCGCACGTCCGGGCCGCGACGACTGCCGAGCCAAAAGCCGCGCAGCCTCGCTAGAACCCCGCGTTTTCGTCCAGGCGACCCGGGTATTAGACCCGTGCACAACGACGAAAGGACGATGGATGAGGGATAAAGCCCGCGACACGGTCGAGAGCGCCCGCCCGTACGTCGAGCGCTTCGCGAGTGACGAGGACCTCCACGATCACGTCAAGGCCGCGTATTCCTCGGCTCGACGGATCTACGACGAGCTGATCGGGCCTTCCGGCGCGACCGGGATCGCGATGAAGGTCGCACGCGACAAGGACCTTCAGGACGAGCTACGGAACGTGGTGGAAGAGCTCCGCGAGGCGGGGAAGCGCGCCACCGGCAAGGAGTCGCACACGGGGCGCAACCTGACGCTTCTTCTCGCCGGCATCGCGCTGGGCGTTCTCTTCAACCCGGTGACGGGCGAGGAGTCGCGCCGTTGGGTCCGAGAGAAGGTGTTCGGCCCGGAGCAACCGTTCGAGTACGAGTCCGGAAACCAAAAATAACGCCTTAGGGTCGGATCCACCCGGCCCTCGGCGCTAAGGGCGAGATAATCCCGGGCGCCCGTGACCCGGACCGATCACTAGGTCGCGCGCCAGGCGATCACCCCTTCGGTGACCTCGCGGCTCGAGCTTCGCTACCTCGCGCCGGTCCCGGTGGAGGAGCCGCTTCGGATCTCCGCGCAGATCGTCGAGTCCGACGAGCGCCACGTGACGGTCGAGGCGACGATCAGCGACCCCGTCGGCATGGTGCTCGCGCACGCGCGCGCCGAGTGCGCGCACGTGCGCCCCGAGCATTTCCTCTCCACGCAGCGCGGCCGGGCCCGAGGGTTGGACTGGCTGCCGACGTAGATCGGCGGTGCGAGGGCGAGGCAGGCGTCGCCCCTACGGAGCGTCCGCCGCCTGGATCCTGTAGATCACGCCGCGCCCCCAGTCCGCGACGAGAAGCGCACCGTGCGGATCGACGGCGAGCGCCAGCGGATGGTCGAAGCCGTCGGCAAAGGAGACGACGCCATCAGGGGGCGAGCTGCCGTCAGGACGAAGCGTGACGAAATCGACGCGGCGACCGTGCTCCGCGGAGGCGTATTGCCCCCAGAGCGCCACGAAGACGCCCTCTCGGTACCGGGCCGGAAACGTCGACCCGGTGTAGAACGCAAGGCCGTCCGCCGACGAGTGCGCCTCGAGGTAGGCGATGGGAGCCCTGACGCCCTCGCACGATCCCATCATTCGCTTGCGAACCGCGCTCGGCCAGCAGTCGGGGAAGCCGTAGTTCGCCCCCTCCTCGATCCGGACGAGGATCTCCGCAGGCTCCGGGCTCGCGGGCGTCGGGAGATCGTCGCGGCCGTTGACCGTCGCGTAAAGGCGGCCGGTCCCCGGCTGAAACGCGAGCCCGAACGGGTTTCGAAGCCCTCGCGCGACGACTCGGAGGTCGTCTCCGTTCGGGAGGACCGAGAGGACCGCAGCGCTTCGCTCGTCCTTCTCGCGGCACGCGTCGCAGGTCGAGCCGCTTCCGAAATAGAGCCGCCCGTCGTCTCCCACGACGACGTTGTCCTGCTGATGCCGCCCGTACGGAAGGTCCGACACGATCCTCTTGCGCCCAACCAGGCGGCGTCCTCGAAGCCGGAGAGCTTCGAGCTCTCCCTGCGCGGAAACGAAGAGCGTCCGGCCGATCCAGGCAAGCCCGAGCGGTGTGTCGAAGCCGCTCGCGACAGGAACCGGCGCGGCGAGTGGGCGCACGGCCGCGACGCTGCCCACGTCCTGGGCGACGTAGAGGCGACCGTCCGGTCCCCACGCCATCGCGGTCGGGTGCTCGAGCCCGCGCGCGTAGACCTCGGCGCGGAACCCCGGCGGGACGCGGATTGCTCGCGCGGCCGGGAATGCCCGAACGGGAGGCTCGGTCTCGGTCGTGGACGGAGCCGGTTGCGTCGGCGAGGCTTCCGAGGAGGACTCTGGCCGCTCGTCCCCGCCACTGCACGCCGCCAGGACGACGGCGAACGCCAACCCAACGACCACGACCCCCCTCGTCATCACGCCGAGCGTAGCCCTACCGAAGCGCCGCCGCGGCGAACGCACCGAGCGCGATCACGGTCGCTCGCGCCTGCTCCTCGACGAGTGGAACCGGACGAACGATGGGTGGAAAGAGCACCCAGACGACGGAGCCACCCATGTGCCGGATGACCGGCCGGCCTTCGGGCTCGACGCGGATCCGCTCGAAGTGGACCTTCCCGAGCGCCGCCTGCAGCTCATCGGCAGCCTCGAGCCGCTGCGCCAGGGCGGCACCCGCCTCGTCGCCGCGGCGTGCCCGGAAGGTGATGCGCTGGAGGCGGACGAAACCGCGGCCGCGCGCGTTGAGACCGCTCGTCCGGGGAAGTACGGGCTGCGTCGTCGCGACCTCGAGCGCGTACGCGCCGCCGAACACACGCCCCCGGCCGCGCATGTGGACCGAAAAGGCAGTGCTCCTGTCGAGGACGAGCTGCGCATTGTCGGGCGCGGGACGTGCCACGACCCGGGCGCCGATTCGTTCGAAGGTCGCGAGGTTCTCCGCGAGTGCGCGGTCGGCAGCCACACGGGCGCGTCCCCACACGGCTAGGCGAGCGTCACGCAGACGGGCATCCGCTTGAGCGCATTCGTGAAGTTCGTCCGCATCCGCTGGAGTGGCCCGGTCAGCTCCATGTCTGCGATCCGCGGGAGCAGCTCTTCGAACATGACCTGCACCTCGAGCTTCGCCAGGTGCGCGCCCAGGCAGTAGTGCGGACCCCCACCGCCGAAGGTCACGTGGCGGTTCGGTGAGCGTCCCACGTCGAACCGCAGCGGCTCGTCGAACACCTCCTCGTCGAAGTTCGCGGACACGTACCAGATCACGACCTTGTCCCCCGCCCGGATGGCCTGTCCCCGAATCTCGACATCGGTCGTCGCAGTCCGCCGGAAGTGCAGCACGGGCGTCGACCAGCGCAGGATCTCGTCGGCCCCCGTCGCGGAGATGAGGCTCGGATCCTCCTGCAGGCGATCCCACTCGTGCCGTTCCTCCATGAGCGTGGCCATCCCGTGCGCGATCGCCTGCCGCGTCGTCTCGTTGCCGGCGACGACGAGCAGGAGAAACATCGTGTCGAACTCGCGCTCGGTCAGGCGCTCGCCGTCGATCTCCGCGTGCACGAGCTTGCTGACGAGATCGTCGGCCGGTCGCTCGCGGCGCTCCGCGGCGATCCGGTGCGCGTACTCGAAGAGCTCGAGCGCCGCCGGGCTTCGGAACGGCAGAAGCCGGTAGCGGTCGCTCTCGGGGCTGTCATGCAGGACGTCGGCGTAGTCCGGGTCCGTGTTCGCGATCATCCGGTCGCCCCAGTCGATCAGCTTCTGGTTGTCGCTCTCGGGGACCCCGAGCAACCGGGCCAGGACGCGGATCGGAAGCTCCTTCGCGATCGCCTCGATGAAGTCGAACTCTCCGAGCGGCAGCGCGCGATCGAGAATCTCCTTCGTCAGCTCTCTGAGGGCAAGCTCGTATGCCTTCACCGCGCGTGGCGTGAACGGCGGGCCGACCAGTCCGCGAAGTCGCGTGTGCCTGGGCGGATCGGTCTCGAGCATCGACTGCCGCACGACGCGGGCGTCTTCGTCGAGGTCCTCGAGGTTCGCGCCGCCGACCTCGGAGGAGAACGTCTTGGTGTCGCGCGAGACGGCGACCAGGTCCGCGTGCTTCGTGATGCACCAGAAGCCCTTGCCGCCCCTCCAGTCGTACCACCAGACGGGCGCATCCCTCCGCAGAAGGGCGAACGTCTCGTGAGGGATGCGCTTGGCGAAGACGTCGTTTTCGAGATCCACGTCGGCGAGGTCGAGCACGGGAGGCATGGTCGTGCTAAGTATCGGTTCCCCGCAAGCGCGTCAACCGAGAGGGAGGCACGAATGGAGAGTGAGGAGCGGTCGCGGCGACAGCGCGGCCTCGCGCGCCTCGCCGAGCTGGACGACGAGCCCGGCGGGGAGGAGTTCCTCGCCAACCTCGGCGACCTCGGCGACTACACCGTCGACTTCGCGTTCGGCGACGTCCACTGCCGCGAGGGCCTGAGCGTCCGGGACCGTGAGCTCATCATCCTCGCCGTGCTCACGTCGCTCGGCGGCCTCGACCCGCAGGTCCGTGCGCACGTCCGCGCGGCGCGGGCGGCCGGCGCCTCGGACCGGGAGATCGAGGAGACGCTCATCCAGACGACACCGTACGCCGGCTTCCCCAGGGCGATCAACGGCCTCAAGATCCTGCGCGAGGAGCAGAAGTCGTGAAGGCCGTCCGCTACGTCGCGGACGGCGAGCCGCGCATCGGCCGACTCGACGGCGAGACCATCACAGATGTGGGGCCGTCTTCCCCTCTTGGTTTCGTGCCGTCCCCCCAAGCCTGGGCGTCGGTCGAGGAAGCGTCAGGCCCCGACCACGCCTTCGGCGACGTGCGGGTCCTTCCACCCGTCGTCCCGCAGAAGCTGATTGGGATCGGGCTCAACTACCGCGACCATGCTGCGGAGTCCGAGCTCGCGATCCCCGAGGTGCCGGTCGTCTTCGCCATGTTCCCCTCCGCGCTCGTCGGCCCGGGCGAGCCGATCGTCGTCCCGCGCGGCGAGACGCGGCCCGACTACGAAGCCGAGGTCGCGCTCCTCCTCGGGAAGCAGGTCAAGAACGCATCCCGCGAGGAGGCGCGCGAGGCGATCGGCGGCTACACGGCGTTCAATGACGTCTCCGGCAGGCGGATGCAGCTCGAGACGCCGCTGCGCCAGTTCACCCTCGGGAAGAGCTTCGACACGTTCGCTCCGATTGGCCCCTGCGTCGTCTCGGCCGACGACGTCGACCTCGGAAGCCTCGGAGTCCGCTGCACGGTCTCGGGCGAGGTCATGCAGGACTCGAATACGAACAACCTCATCTTCTCGGCCGACGAGCTCGTCTCGTACTGCTCGATGGGGACGACGCTCGAGGCGGGGACGGTGATCGCCACGGGCACTCCGGGCGGCGTCGGAGACTCGCGCAAGCCGCCGCGCTACCTCGGGGAAGGCGACGTGGTCGAGGTCTGGGTCGAGGGCGTCGGTACGCTTCGCAATCCGGTGGAGCGGGAGCGCTAGTGGAGCAGCGACTCAGCCTCGTCACGCTGGGGGTACACGATCTGGGGCGAGCGCGCCGCTTCTACGAGGCGCTCGGCTGGGCGACCGGGGCGAAGCCGGAAGACGACGTCGTCTTCTTCCAGGCCGGCGGCACGATCGTCGCACTCTGGGACCGGGGGAACCTCGCTGAGGACAGCGGCGTCAACGACACGGGCGGCTGGGGCGGCGTCACGCTCGCGCACAACGTGCGCTCGCCTGCCGAGGTCGACGCCGTGATCGTGGAGGCGGAGGCCGCCGGCGCGGCGATCCCCCGCCACGGCGGCGAGACGTTCTGGGGCGGCTACTCCGGGGTGTTCGTCGATCCCGACGGCCACCCGTGGGAGGTCGCGCACAACCCGCATTGGACGCTCGGCGAAGACGGCTCGATCAACCTTTCGTCGTAGCGTGGCCTACGGATTCGTGCCAGTGTCGATCCAGGCGCGAAGGCGCTGCAGGTCCTCGGCGGGCCACTCGGTATCGCACGGCATCGACCCGTCCTCGATCCGCTCGTAGATCTCCTCGGCGTTCGTGCGGACGTCGTCGTACGACCTGAGGTCGAACGCAAACGACATCGAGTCGACGTCGTCGTCGCGAAAGAGCGGCCGGATGTCGCGCTCGAAGCTCGGCGCCCCAGCACTCACAATACGTTCACGTATTCGCGAAGCTCCCAGTCCGTGACGGCGCTCGCAAACCGGCTCGCCTCGTTCCGCTTCATCGCGACGAAGGCCTTGACGAACTGCTCGCCGAGAACCTTCTTGAAGTAGTCGTCCGCCTCGAGCGCGTCGATCGCCTCGGCGAGCGAGAACGGCATCATCGGCCGGTCCTCGAGCTCGTAGGAGACGCCCGTGACGGGCTCGCCCGGATCGAGCTCGCGGTCGATCCCGTCGATGCCGGCGAAGATCGCGGCGGCCGAGGCGAGATACGCGTTCGCGGTCCCGTCGCCCGCCCGGTTCTCGACGCGCGTCCCTTTGCCCCGCTCCCGCGGAATCCGCATGTAGACCGTGCGGTTGTCATGGCCCCACGTGACGTTCCACGGGCCGAAGGCCATGGCGAGAAAACGCTTGTAGGCGTTGATCGTCGGGGCCATGATCGCCGTCATCCCGCGGGCGTGCTCGAGCTGACCGGCGATGAAGTGCCGACACAGCGCCGAGAGGCCGTCCGGGGCATCGACGTCCTCGAGGACGTTCTCGCCGCTCGAGTTCCAGAGTGAGAGGTGGAGGTGGTACCCCGACGTCCCGAGTTCCTGCACGGGCTTGCCCATGAAGGTCGCGACGAGGCCGTGCTGCGCCGCGATCTCCTTGATCGCAAGTTTGAACAGGTGCGCGTCGTCCGCCGCCTTGAGCGCCTCGGCGTAGCGCAGGTTGATCTCCCACTGGGAGCCGAAGTACTCCTGGTTCGAGCCGACGACCGGGAGCCCCATCGCGCCGACGGCATCCTCCATCTCCCGCAGGACGCCCTCGGTGTCGACGCTCGGTGAAAGCGTGTAGACGAGCCCGGGCTGCTTCGCGTACTGCTCATAGCCGTCGCCATCGCTGTTGGGCCGGAGTAGGAAGAACTCGAGCTCGTGGCCGGCGACGGCCGTGTAGCCCCGCTTCTCCATCTCCTCGCAGGCGCGCTTGAGGAGTTGCCTCGGGGACGCCGGCAGAGGCTCCCCCTCGAAGTAGACGTCGCCGATCGCGATCGCCGTGTCCTTCTCCCACGGCACGACGGTGAGGGTCGAGAGGTCAGGGATCGCCTGCGCGTCGCGAAACTCGACCTCGGCGCCGAGGCCGGTGCCGTCGATCACCTCCCCGGCGTGGTCGACGCAGAAGGCGGAGATGCAGAAGTTGATCCCGTCCTCCGCGACCTCGTCCAGCACCGAGATCGGAACGACCTTGTTCCGGGAGACGCCGAGCAGATCGGTGAAGTGAATGCGAACACGCTGAACGCCCGCGTCGAGCGCGTGCGCAAGGCGGGCGTCGGCGGATTCGCGTTCCTCGACGGCCATCAGGGCCTATCGTGCCTAACGCCTTCTCCTTCCGGCTCCGGAGGCGGAGGGACGGTGTCGTCGAAGACCGTCGCCTCACGCCGGGCTTCCGCAAGCGGGACCGGCCGGAACTGGGCGGTTGCGCTCCTCATCGCGACGGCGTTGTAGACGAACGAGAACACCACCGCAACGGCGAGAAAGATCCCGTAGTCGCGGTAGGCGTGCTCCTTGATCTTCGGGTCCGGGAAGATCTTGTACGCCGCTACTGCAAGAAGAGCCATGCCGAGAAGCTGCGGCACCGGGAACAGAGGCGATCGGTACGGCCGTGCGGCGTTCGGCTCGCGAACTCGGAGCGTGATGAGCGAGACGTGGATGAGCACATAGGCCGTTCCCCAGCCGAGAACTCCGGCCAGGATGAGCTCGACGAAGCTCGCCTCCGTGTTCAGATCGATGAACAGGTTCATGAGAATCGGGGCCAAAGCCATCACGGCAATCCCGACCACCGGCGCGCGGGTCGCGGGCAGGAGGTACGCGAAGACACGTGGCAGCTGACCTGTGAGCGCCATTCCGTACAGGATCCGCGGGATTCCCGAAAGGAGGGCGTTCAGCGTGCTCAGCGTCGCCGCGATCGAGACGAGTCCCATCCACCACTTCCCGGTCTCGCCGAGGATCGCCGTAGCGGCGTCGATGTGCGCGGTGGGGCTGAACGCGGCGAGCTGGTCCCCGGGGAGATAGCGCGCCGCCGCGAGGCCGAAGAGGGCGAGCGGCACGGCAACGAGCGTCAGGCCCAGGAAGATTCCGAGCGGTATGTCGCGGCCCGGATTCCTGAGCTCCTCCGCGAGCGGGCACGTGTACTCCATGCCGACGAACGCGAAGATGGCTATGCCGAGCAGCGTCAGCAAGAGATCCCATTCGAAGGGGATGTCCGGAAAGACGCCGCCGATTGGATCGCCGGATCCAATCCCGAGTAGGCCGATCAGGCCGAATATGAGGAGTGACAAGGCCACGACGCCGGTGAGGAAGACCTCGACGGCTCCGTACGGCCTAACTCCGGCGGCGTTGAGGAGGGCAACGACCCCGACGAGGATCACGACCCAGAGGCGGATGCCGAAGAAGTCTGCGCCAAGGACGTCGTGGAGGATGAGCGACGGGATGAACGACTCCGCCGTGGTCGGAAACAGCATGATCGCCACGTAGCCGACGAGCACCGCGACTGTCGCGAAGAAGGGCCCGAGGCCGGCGCGGACGTACTCGTTCATCGAACCGGCTCGCGGAATCATCGTCGCGAGCTCCGCGAAGCTCATCGACTGGAGGTACATCGTTAGAAGCCCGATTGCGAGTGCAAGCAGGAAGATCCAGCTCGCGAAGAACCCCGACGTAACGGGCGCGAGGACCGTCGTCGCGACGATGAGGCCGAACGTGGTGCCGATCGCCGTCGGAAGGCCGACCGCGCGCCGCTCGAGCGCGAGCGGAGCACCTTCATGCGCACGCGTTGCCATCTACCCTCCTTTTCTCGCTTGTCTGCCGCGGAGAGGCGCCGTGATCTTCAACGACGGGAGCGAACGGCACAAGTCCCGAGTGTTCGTTCCCGGGGCGAGTGCCATTTCGAGCCATGCCCCCGTGCCAGGCACCGGGACAGGCCCGGCAGGACGCGCCGGATCAGTCGGGTAGGCGGCCGAGCGCCTGGAGCTGCCCGCGCTCGATCTCGATCGCTTCCTCGTCGAAGCGAAAATAGGTCCGCGGAGGCAGCGTCCCCCAGACGTTCGACGAGTGGGGTGTGTCCTCCCAGTCGCGCGGTTTGTGGTCGAGGCGCAGCTGCTCCATGTCCGCGTAGAGCTCGACGATCAGGTCGTCCTCCGGAATGCGGATGTACGCGAAGAGGCTCGCCGCGACTCCGTGCCGGCCGGGGCCCCAGACGACCCAGCGTCCGTGCTTCGCCAGGTGGTCGAGCGCGACGCGCATCTCGCCGATGTCAGCGAGCTCGAGGGCGAAGTGGTGGAAGTGAGTCGGGCTCTTTTGCACCATCGCGTGCACGTGGTGGTCGGCGTTCAGGTGAAGCCAGATTCCCTCGTCACCGAGATAATCGGTCACCCGGAAGCCAAGGTCGTCCACGTAGAAGCGCGAGAGCCGCTGGACGTCCTCGCTCAAAACGTTCACGTGCCCAAGCCTGCGCGGATGGAGCCCGGGTAGATCGCCGGAGAGGCGGGCGACGTCCGGGAACTCGCTCTCGCGCGGCGTCCATTCGACGATCTCGACACCGAAACCATCGGGGTCGGCGAGGAGGAGTGACGGCGCGCGACCGTCCGGGCGCTCGATGAGCTCGCCGTCGACTCCCAGGTCGGCGAAAGAACGCCCAGGCCCGAGCTCCCAACCGGCGTGGTCGAAGCCGGGAGAATCGGATGCGATCAGCTCGAGCGAGTAGTCCTCGAAACCGCAGCGAAGGTAAGCACGGTCGGCATGGCGCTCGCCGATCGTGAGGCCGAACTGGCGCGACCAGCGCTCGGCGGCCTCGTCGAGGTCCGCGACCCGCAGTCCGACGTGGTGGATGCCCGCGAGCGCGCTCAGCCGAGGCTCCGCATCCCCGGAAGCGTCCGGTAGCCGCCCTGGAAGAAGACGAGTGGGTTGCCGCCGTTCGAGCTCATCTCGCACGCTTCGACGTTCCCGAGCACGATGTCGTGGTCGCCGGCCTGGACGACGTCGTCCACGTTGCAGACGAGGTACGCGAGACAGCCCGGAAGGAGCGGGATGCCGCGGTGGCCGTCGATCACGTCGAGCCCTTCGAAATGGTCCTGCCCCGGCTTGGCGAACCGCCGGGAGACGTCTTCCTGGTGATCGGCGAGGATGTTGACGGCGAAGTGACCCGCTGTCTGGATCGCGAGCGCCGTCCGCGCGCCGCGGGTGAGGCACGCGAGAATCATCACCGGCTCGATCGAGACGGAGGTGAGGGAATTCGCCGTCATCCCGTGCCGCTTCCCTTCGTCCACGGTCGTCAGCACGCTCACACCCGTCGGAAAGTGGCCCATCACCCGGCGGAACTCGAGCGGATCGACGGCCTCGGGCATCAGTCGGTCAGGAAGCGCTCCACGAGCTCGGTCGGATGGTCCTTGTCGGCGAGGAGGTACGCGAGCGCGGTCATCCGGAAGGAGTCGGAAAGGTAGAAGCGCTCGTAGAGCTCCCCGCGGCCTCCGAGCGACGAGCCGACGAAGTCCCAGGCGAGCCGGAAGGCTCGGATCTTGCGCTCGGCGCCCGCGTTCCGCCCCTGGAAGTACTTTTCGATGTCGGCCCGGAGCGGGCCCTCCCAGTCGGCCTTCGAGGGCGTCGCCATGAACCCACCGCCCCCGATCAGCTGGATGAGCTCGATGGAGCGCGGGACCCACTTCGGCATGAGACCGCGGAGGGCGACGAACGACCGCTCATCGGGCACCCAGTCCTCGCTTCCTTCCGCCTGGAAAGAACCGGCCTCCGCGGCGACGATCCCCGCCCGCGTCAGCTCGAGCATCGACCAGAGCTCGCCGAGCTTCTCCTGCACGTGGTCGAACGCATTGACGCCGGTGAGGTCGGCGATCGTGTGGCCGATGCCGAACGCGAACTCGAGCTTCGCCCACGCTCGCGTCATCGCCTGGTGGATGATGTGCGCACGCCAGTGGGTGTCGGTGATGACCTCGCTGTGCAGCTTCGCGTCCCCGTCGAGAAAGATGCGGTCGCGCGGCACTTCGACGTCGTCGAAGATCACGACCGCGTCCATCTCGTCGAAACGGCTCGAGAGCGGGTGGTCCCACGGATCGCGCTGAACCGAGAACGAGTCGCGGCAGATGAACTTGAGGCCCGGCGTCGACATCGGGATCGCGAAGCAGATCGCGTACCTCGCGTCCTGGAGACGGAGATCGCTCCCCGGGTAGACGGCGAGCTCGTCCGCGAAAGGCGCGAGCGTCGCGAGCATGCGCGCCCCGCGAACGAGAATCCCGTTCTCGGTGTCCTCGACCTTGTGGAGCGAGACCTCACCCCCGGCCTGCTCGGCCTCGGCCACGGAGCGGTCGACCTGCGGGTTGATCAGCGTGTGCGTCAGGGACAGGTCGTTGTCCCGCATGTGCTTCTGGTACTCGACGACGTTGCGCGCGCCGTCCTCGTTTCCGTAGCGAGCCCAGACGTCCGCGCGCGCCGCGAAGTTCGCAAACGTGTAGTTCAGGTAGTCGGGCGTGCGGCCCATCATCCCGACGGTCTCGTCGGCGATCCGCTTCGACGCGGCGCGCCGCCGCTCGAGGTCCTCACGGCTCTTCGGAAGAACATGGGTGACGTTCACGGATTGTCCTGTGTCGGGTGACTCCATGAGGAACGTGTCCGGCTCCTCGTGCTGAAGGTCGAACACGCGCGCGAGGGAGCGGGCCGCTCCCTCGAGCTTCGGATGCGCTGCGGGGTCGGTGACCTTCTCGCCCTCGAGCCAGAGCTCGCGCTCGTCACCACGAAGGCCGGCGAGGAACTGCTCGCCCGTCCGCGCCCCGGTCGTCTCTCTCGTCTCGGTCGCCACTGGTCCTCCCTAGGTTCGCCGGGCCACGGTCTTCACGTCAGCGTAGAAGTCGAAGCTCCACTCGCCGCCCTCGCGGCCGATTCCCGAGCGCTTCGCACCGCCGAAGGGAGCGCCGAGGTCGCGCGCGTAGAAGCAGTTGATCCAGGTCGTCCCGGCGACGAGCGCTTCGCCGAGCCTTTCGCCGCGATCGTCGTCGCGCGTGAAGGCGGTTGCTGCGAGACCGTACTCGGTCCCGTTCGCGAGCTCCACCGCCTCGTCCTCGTCGCCGAAGGTCTGGAGCGTGAGCACGGGGCCAAAGACCTCGCGCTGCACGATCTCCAGGTCCTGGCGGACGTGCGTGAAGAGCGTCGGCTCGTAGTAGAGGCTCCCGAGATCCGGCGAGACGCGTCCGCCGATCACGAGCCGCGCACCGTCGTCGATCGCACGCTGGACGAAGCCCTCGACCCGCGCGAGGTGCTCATGGGTGATGAGCGGCCCGATGTCCGTTTCCGGATCGCGTGGATCGCCGAGCTTCCGTTGCGCGACACCCGCGAGGAAGCCCTCGAGAAACTCGTCCGCGATCGACTCTTCGATGAGTAGCCGCGTCCCGGCGAGACAAACCTGGCCGGCGTTGTCGTACTGATACGTCGCCGTCTCGACGGCCGCGTCGAGGTCGGCGTCGGGGAAGACGAGAAAGGGCGATTTCCCGCCGAGCTCGAACGAGACGGGGGTCAGGTTGCGCGCGGCCGCCTGGCCGATCAGCTGCGCCGTCTCGACCGAGCCCGTGAACGAGATGCGGGCGATCCCCGGGTGCGTGACGAGGGCTGCGCCCGCCTCCTCGCCGAGTCCCTGAACGACGTTCAGAACGCCGGCGGGGAGTCCCGCGTCGTCCGCGATCTCGCCGAGGAGGGACGCGGTCAACGGCGCCCACTCGGCGGGCTTCAGAACAACCGTGCAGCCGGCCGCGAGCGCCGGGCCGCACTTCCACGTCTCGAGCATGAAGGGCGCATTCCAGGGCGTGATGAGTGCCGCGACGCCCGAGGGGTCATGGCGGACGCGGTAGGCGGTTCCGTTCGACTCCCACGAGCGGCGATCACGTTCGATCGCAAGCTCCGCGAAGAAGCGGAAGTTCGTCGCCGCGCGCTTCATGAGCCGAAGCTGGGAGGCCTCGAGCAGCGAGCCGTTGTCGAGCGTCTCGACCTGGGCGAGCGTCTCGGTTCGCTCCTCGATCAGGTCCGCGATGCGAAAGAGGTGCTCGCCGCGGCCCTCCGGCCCGAGCGCCGCCCACGCGGGAAAGGCGTGGCGCGCTGCCTGCACGGCCGCCTCGACCTCGTCCGCGCCGCCCCGAGCGATGTCCGCGAGATGGCTCTCGTCGATCGGCGAGACGTCCTCGAACGTCGCACTCGACGAGATCCGCTCGCCGCCGATGTAGTGGTCCGGAGAAACCGCGACCCCGGCGACGCTCGCCGTCGCGCTCATCCGACCACCTGAGCGGAAGATGGCAAGCCAAACCCGCCCACGACCCCACCCTGGGTGGGGACCGGGCCACCCTCCACCCGCTTCGAGCCTAGCGCCGAAAAGCGCGCGTGTCTCTCACGCACTGCGCCGATTTGCTCACCACTCCGCGCCAATTCGCTCACACGGTCTCCTCCGGGACGGCCAGAGCCACATGGCGGGCGTTCGGCGTGTCCTCCGGCACGGCGCCCACGTCCGCGAGACCCTCCTTCGCCTCGACGATCCGATTCGAGAGGCGTCCGATTCCCTCCACCTCGACCTCGACCACGTCGCCCGGCTCGACGGGACGCGAATTTGCAGGCGTCCCCGTCAGGAGCACGTCGCCCGGCTCGAGCGTGATCAGGCGCGAGAGATCGGCGAGCATGTAGGCGAACGGCCACAGGAGCTCTCCTGTGTTGCCTACCTGGACAACCTCCCGGTTCACATAGGTCCGAAGCGCAAGGTCCGTCGGATCGACGTCGTCTGCATCCACGACGTCTGGGCCGATGGGGCAGAAGCCGTCTTGCCCTTTGACCCGCAGCATCGAGCCGCGATCGGCGTGCCGGAAGTCGTGCACGCCGAAGTCGTTCGCGACGCTGTACCCGCCGACGTACCCGAGCGCGTCTTCCTCACGCACGCGCTTCATCCGGCGGCCGACGACGAGCGCGACCTCGCCCTCATAGTTCAGGTAGCGGCACCCGCGAGGCCGCACGATCTCGTCGCCGTGGCGGGCAAGCGCAGATGGAGGCTTGAGGAAGTACGACGGCACGTCGGGCGTGCGCGCCGCGTATTCCTCGACCCGGCTCGGGTAGCTCAGGTGGACGCCGATGATCTTCGTCGGCGCGAGCTCGGCGGGCCGTCTCATTCGACGCGGCTCCCTCCATCCACCGTGTAACCGAAGCTGAACCAGAAGCCGGACCCGACTCGGACCGGGGCGAGAGCGGCGAGCTCGTCGGCGGGAGAGTCGAAGACCTCGAGCGTCGCGCGCCCTTCCCAGATCGGAGAGATCTCGCGATCGCGTCCGCCCGCCCAAACGTGCTCGTAGAGCGGCTCGTCCTCGCCGTCCCAGGCGGGAAAGAGCCGCGTGTTCAAAAGCGGCGGCGAATTGACAGTCGGCCCCGACTCGGACAGCGCGGTCAGCTCGAGAGTCGCTTCGGCAAGGCGCCGGTCCGAGGCGGATAGCGTCGCGCCGAAGCGGCCGCCGGGCTCGAGGCGCGGCCCCGCACGTCCGACTGTGACCGGCCGTGTCATCCAGATCGAGCCCGGCTTCTTCGGAAAGCCCTGCACGAGCCCACGGACGAGGGGCATCCCTTTGTCGACCCACATGAAGGGGCAGCGCGTCACCG
>JACCYG010000154.1 GCA_013696595.1 Actinomycetota bacterium
ACTCCAGCCGGCGGCCGAGGAACTTCCGCCTCTCGAGAACCCGCGACCCAGCACGCATCGGCCCTTCGCCCTCCACTCTCGCCTCGAGGGCGCTCCCCTGCCACTCGGGCAACGTCTCTGGGTCCGTCAGGTAGTCGAAAACGTCCTCGATCGGCCGCGCAACGACGATCGAATCCTCCACACGAACCATTGATGCCTCCTTCCGCTTGCGCCCGTTCTACTCCACTCGATGCGGGACTTCAAGGACGTGGAACAACGACGTCTCGTTCTGGCTGGGCCATGCTTCGCCTCGGCCGGGCAAATCCAGCTAGGACAGAAACGAGGGCGGGTCGTCGGAGACCGCGTCCGCGATGATCGCGGTCACGTAGCCGGCGACGAGCAGCAGGCCCGTTACGAGGTGGAGCTGGATGTTCTTCCCCATCGCCGGCATGAGCGCGTACGGGTTCTCGTACGACTCGCGCAGCGCACGGCGGACGGGCAGCGCGAGAACTAGTGCGGCGAGCGCGATGATCGCGGGACGCACGATCAAGCCGGAAACGGCAAAAACCGCGATCAGCGCGAAGGTGACGGCGACCGCAAGCTCGTAGCCCCGGATCACGCCCTCCTTCGAGAGTCGCACGGGCAGTGTCCGTTTCCCGGCGGCGGCGTCGCCCGGCCGGTCCGGCACCTCGTTCACGTAGAGGATCAGTGCGATCAGGATGCCCACCGGCAGCGAGACGAGCAGCGGCTCGAGCGCGTACTCCCGCGCGAGGACGAAGTAGGCGCCGAGCGTCATGATCGGCCCGAAGCCGAGGCCGACAGCGATCTCGCCGAGGCCGCGGTGGACGAGACGAAGCGGCGGCGCAGTGTAGAAGACGCTGATGAGCGCGCCGGCAACCCCGACCCAGAGAAGGCTCCACCCGCGTGTCGCGGCCAGCGCGATTCCGATCCCGATCCCGACGGCGTAGAGGCCGAGCGAGAGGAGCACCATCGAACGGAGGCGCACGAGGCCGTAGAGGATCACGCGTGAGCCCCCGCTGAACTGCGTCGGGTTGACGTTCGCCTCGTCGGCTCCGCTCAGCGTGTCGAAGATGTCGTTCGCGACGTTCAAGGCGAGATGGACGCAGGCCGCGGCGACGAGCGTGATGGCGGCGAGCCACCAGCTGAAGCTGTCGTGCAGAGCCGCGACGGCAATCCCGAGCAGGACGGGAACGAAGGTCGCCGAGAGAAACGGCAAACGGGTCGTGCGCAGGAAGAGCCAGCCGAGCGAAAGGCGCGGCCGCACGTCGCGGCCCGTCTCGCTGGACACCTGCTCGAAGTAGCGCCGGGCCTGCGGCACGCCACGCTCCGAGAGCTCGAAGAAGGTCATCTCCTCCTCGTCCCAGTGCTGCTCGCGCCGCGACGCCAGCTCCAGGTGGCCGTTCGAGCGTCGAAGCTCGCCCCAGAGGGAGACGTACCGACGCTCGTCGTAGCCGACGCCCGGCTGCGGGCGGATGTGGCTGAAGACGACGTTCACCTCCTCGCCCTCGGGCGGCTGCACCTCGTCGCCGGCGACCGCATCGAGCACGACGACGCCGCGCTCGTCGACCCGGAAGCCCGTCGCAACCGAGAGCGGGTAGCCGTCGGCGTCGACAAATGCGATCACCGCATGTTCGAAGCGGTCCGGGAGGCCGCGAAGAAGCTCGGGCGAGGGCTTCACCGCACGGCCTCCACGAGCTCGAAGACCTGCGGCGGCCGGTCCGTGCGCCCGTCCTCCCAGAGAAACGCCCGGCGCGGCCTCATCTCGATGATCGCCCGCTCGAAGAACAGCGGGAGCGCCACGCGCTTGCCGAGGAACATGTCGATGACCGGCTCCTTCTTGCGCCAGAGCGGCAGGACGCGCTCCTCCCACCCGGAATGCAGGTCGGAGTCGTCGACCGTCGCGTCGCCCTGGATCGTGGCGCGGGCGAACCGCTCGACCTGCACGGCGTTCGGATCGCTGATCGAGAGCGAAACCCGTGAATTCCCCTTGATGTGCTCGAGCTTCTTCGAGAAGAGGACGCTCGAGGTCAGATAGATGAGCTCGCCGTCGTAGAGCGGGATGAGCGGGTGCGTAACCGGTCGATCCCGGCTGTCGAGGACGGTCAGCTCGCTGACGAGCGCTGTCTCGAGCAGCGCCTCGATCGGCTCAGGCAGCAACGGCATGCGGGTAACGATAATGCGCTGCGGCGGTGGGAGCAGCCCGGTCCGTCACGCGTCAATGCTCACGTTCGACCACGGCGAGGGCGAGCGCCTCGAAGGCCTCGCGGTCGGGCGCACCGTCGAGCGCAGCGCACGCCGTCCGCGCATAGCGGAGCGCGACCTCCCGCGAGCGGTCGAGCGCACCCGTCGCGGCAACGCGAACGAGCGCATCGGGGACAGTCTCTCCCGCGAGCGCCCGCCGGACGAGCGCGTCCTCGCGGGCGGCGAGGATGAGTGGAAGCGTCGGCGTCCCTTCCCGGAGGTCGACGCCCGGGACCTTGCCCGTGTCGTCGAGCTCGCCGGAGCAGTCGAGGATGTCGTCCGCGATCTGGAACGCGACTCCGAGCGCGAGGCCGAACTCGCCGAGCTCGGGACGCCCGCCGCCGAGGAGGCATGCGGCCTCGAAGAGCTTCCCGGTCTTGAGCGTGCAGCGGGCGAGGTAGTCCTCGACCGAGGTCTCGGGCGCAAACGTCTGCGCACGCTGGAGCGCCTCGCCGCGCGCGAGCGCGAGCGTCGCGTTCGCGAGCAATGAGACGGCCTGCGCATCGCCCGTGGCCGCGAGCTGCGCGAACGCGCGGGCAAACAGATAGTCGCCTGCGGCTTTAGCACTCGCATCGCCGTACGCCGCCCACGCCGTCGCTCGGCCGCGCCGAACGGCCGCGCGGTCGAGGAGGTCGTCGTGGACGAGCGTCGCCATGTGGACGAGCTCGACCGCCGCGCCGCCCGCAACCGCGCGCTCGCTCTCGCGGAGCTCGGGCGGCGTCGCGAGGAAGACGAGCAGCGGGCGGAGCCTCTTTCCTCCCGCCGCAAGCGTTTCCGCCCCCACGCGTGCCGCGAGGCCGGGGTGCGCCCGAACGGCGTCGTCGAGGCGAGCCTCGAGCGCAGCCAGATATGTGTCGAGCCCCGGCTCCGAGCGGATGGACGCGAGCGCGCTCACGATCTCGGTTCTTCCCCTGCCTCGTCGCTCGACGCGCTGCGCCGGGTGGCCACGTGGATGGCGACGATCCCGCCCGCGAGCCGTCGCCAGCGGACGTCGACGAACCCAGCCCGCCCCATGGCGGC
>JACCYG010000157.1 GCA_013696595.1 Actinomycetota bacterium
GGGCAGCTCGGAGAACTCGGGGTTGACGCAGCTCAGGTCGTCCGAACGGCCCTCGTAGCAGGCAGAAACCTCGGCCTTGCACATCGGAAGCGGCTGGCGACGGGCCTTCACCGCGCCGAAGCCGCCCTTCTCGCCCTGGGCCTCCTGGAGCAGCTCGAGATCGATCTCGACCTCGTAGACCTTCTGCATGCAGCCGACGTACGTGCGGCCGAGCTCCTCGTACGCGTAGAGGAACGGGCACCCGCCGTCGACGCAGGCCGCGGGGTACACGACCTTGTCGCAATGGACGCTGCAGCGGCGGCATTCAACCTCGTCTTGGGGTCGGAGCGGGAGCTCGGTCGCGACCTCTAGCCGCCGTTGCATAGCTGTGGATTGTGGGGAAAACGTCCCCCGCTCGCAAGACTTGACTTTCCTTCTTCGGCCGTGTAGGCGGTCGCACAACGGATACGGATTGTTGTCAATTTAGACGAGATGTGTACGACACACGTGCGGATTTCCCGACTAGAATCGACCCCGGGTGGCGGGGTGGGGCGCCCCCGAGGCTGGGGAAGCGTTTCCGGGGCCGGCGCCCCGCGCCTCAGGTCTCGCCGAGGAGACGCCGGACGATGTTCAGGACGTCCATCTGCGTGAACGCCTCGTAGTCCGGATCGGGACCCACGTCATCGTCGTCAGCCCGGAACCAGAGTGCCTGGACGGTCGTCAGGCCGAGCGCCTTGGCTCCGCCGACGTCGGCGTCGCGCCGGTCCCCGACGAAGAGCGCGCGCGCAGGGTCGACGCCGAGGTCGTCAAGCGCGGCTTGAAAGATCGCCGGATGGGGCTTCCTCTTCCCCACCTCGGAGGAGAAGACGGCAACATCGAGCCGGTCGGCGAGCCCCATTTCCTCCAGGTCGCGGCGCAAGAGCCAGCCAGGGTCGAAGACGTTCGAGACGAGCCCGAGCTTGAGGTCGCGCGCTCGAAGCGCGTCGAGAAGCGCGTGGGTGGACGCGCCCAGCTGGCGCGCGGGAGCCCAGGCCGCGTGCTCGGCCGCGAGGAAGCGCGCGAGCTCGTCGTCGGAGAGCTCGACTCCGAAGTGCGAGAGCGCCTCGCGCACCATCCCCGGGTACTCGATCTCCTCGAGCGAGCCCGGAACCCAGAGGAGCGGCACGTACTCATCGCGAAACCTCGCCGCCGCCTCTCCGTGGGAGGGAAGCCCGTCCCGGTCGACCGTCGCAAGCCCGGCCTCCCAACCGGCTTCGAGCAGGGCTTCATCCCACGCGAAATGAAAGAGCGTGTCGCCCCAGTCGAAGAGGACGGCTTCGAGGATTGAAGGCACACCGCGGGAGGGTAGGGTGCGCGCGTCGTGATGCGCAACATCCTGTTCGCACTCCAGATCCTCGGCCCGCTCGTCATCGTCGCCGACCGGCTCGGCGCGGGCCAGACGACGCTCTTCGTCCTCGCGGCGGCCGCGCTCATCCCGCTCGCTTGGCTGATCGGCGAGGCGACCGAGCATGCCGCGCACCACACGGGACCCGGGATCGGCGGCTTCCTGAACGCCACCTTCGGGAACGCTCCCGAGCTCATCATCGCGCTCTTCGCCGTCAGTAGCGGCCTGACCGAGGTAGTGCGGGGATCGCTCTCGGGAAGCGTGGTCGGCAACCTTTTGCTCGTCCTCGGGTTCTCGCTTCTCTTCGGTGGGCGAGGCGAGCTCGACCGCGAGTCGACCTTCGTGTCGCTCGCGATCGTAGCCGTCGCCGTGCTCATCTTCCTCATTCCCTCAATCCCCGGCTGGGACGGCGATCCCGAGCGCCACTCGCTCGACCTCCTCTCGCTGCCGGTTTCGATCGTTCTCCTCGTCGTCTACCTCGCCGTGACCTGGTACGCGCTGCGACGGCACCGCCAGCTCCATGTCTCCGACGAGCCCACGGAGATGCAGGCCTGGACGCTCAGAACCTCGCTCCTCGTGCTCGGCGCCGCCACCGTGATCACGGCGTTCGTCGCGGAGATCCTCGTGCACTCGCTGAACGAGTTCGGGGAAGCCGCTCACCTGAGCGAGTTCTTCCTCGCCGCGGTCGTGGTCGCCATCGTCGGGAACGCGGCCGAGCACGGCGGCGCGGTCGTCGTCGCCTACCGTGGGAAGATCAAGCTCGCCGCCGAGATCGCACTCGCCTCGAGTGCTCAGGTCGCCGTCTTCCTCATACCGGCCGTGGCGCTCCTTGCCTGGCTGCTCGATCCGCTCGCGCTCTCGTTCCGCCAGGTCGAGCTCGCGGTTCTCGGGGCTGCGGTCGCCCTTGCGGCGGTCCTCCTCTACGGGGGTCGCTCGAGTCGCGGGCGGGGCATCGTTCTCATCGCGGCCTATGTGGCCGCGGCCGTCGCGTTCTTCGTCGCCGGCGACCGCTGAGGCAGCGCGACGGTGAAGAAGCGGTTACCCGTACGTTAAGAGGGGGGGTCGCTGCCTTGAAGCACCTCACTGCCCGTGAGACCCTGAAGCCCGTCCGCCGTCATCCTGGAGGTAGTCGTTGCAGACCAGCGCCGCACCAGCCGTGAGAGAGGAAACGACCGAGCCCGTCGTCGCCGCCGGGGACGTAACGCGCCGCTACGGAGAAGGCGAGACCGCCGTCGACGCGCTTCGGGGCGTCTCCCTCGAGGTCCGGCGCGGCGAGCTGACCGCTGTGATGGGCCCCTCGGGCTCGGGCAAGTCGACGCTCATGCACATCCTGGCCGGCCTCGACAAGCCGACCTCGGGCGAAGTCGCGATCGCCGGCACGAGCATCGGCGACCTGAACGACAACGAGCTCACGAAGCTCCGGCGGCGCCACATCGGCTTCGTCTTCCAGTTCTTCAACCTTCTCCCCATGCTCACCGCGAAGGAGAACATCGTGCTGCCGCTCGAGCTCGCGGGCGCGAAGCTCGACCGCGAGTGGGTCGACGGGGTGATCGAAAAGGTCGGTCTTTCCGACCGCTTGACGCATCGCCCCTCCGAGCTCTCCGGCGGCCAGCAACAGCGCGTCGCGATCGCACGGGCGCTCATCTCGCGGCCGACCGTCATGTTCGCCGACGAGCCGACGGGCAACCTCGACTC
>JACCYG010000161.1 GCA_013696595.1 Actinomycetota bacterium
GAGTCGAGGATGGCGCGCGCGCGCGCGAGAAAGCCGTCCGAGCGCGGCCCGCTCGTACGGTTGCCCAAGCCGGAGCACTCCAGGGGTCAGCGGAAGGAGCGGCGCGGAATCGTCGTCTCGAGCGCGATGGACAAGACGATCGTCGTCCGGGTCGAAACCGTCAAGCCCGACCGCCGGTACAAGAAGGTCGTCCGGCGCTCAGCGAAGTTCCACGCGCACGACGAGCAGAACGCCGCCCATGTCGGAGACCTCGTCCGCATCGTCGAGACGCGCCCGCTCTCGAAGACGAAGAACTGGCGCCTGGCCGAGGTAGTCGAGCAAGCGAGATGACGGGATGATCCAGCAGGAGTCCAACCTTCGCGTCGCGGACAACACGGGAGCCCGGTCGCTTCTGTGCATCCGCGTGCTCGGCGGCTCGAACCGCCGCTACGCGCGCGTGGGCGATGTGATCGTCGGGACGGTCAAGGTTGCGACTCCGCAGGGCACGGTGAAGAAGGGCGAGGTCGTCAAGGCCGTCGTCGTCCGGACGAAGAAACCGTTCGGACGCAACGACGGCACCTCGATCGCGTTCGACGAGAACGCCGCTGTGATCATCGACAACGCGAACAACCCGCGCGGAACGCGCATCTTCGGACCGGTCGCGCGCGAGTTGCGCGAGAAGAACTTCATGAAGATCGTCTCGCTCGCCCCGGAGGTTCTCTGATGACGTTCGGGCGAGGCGATGGCGTAGGGGCCGATCGTCATCGGCCCGGGAGGGCCCAATGGCAACGAGGATGAAGATCAAGAAGGGCGATCTCGTCCAGGTGATCGCGGGCAAGGACCGCGGAAAGCAGGGGCGGATCATCGAGGCCCAGCCCGACGAGCGCCGCGTGATCGTCGAGAACCTGAGCGTGGTGAAGAAGCATCGCCGCCCGCGGGCGATGCGCGATTCGAGCCGGATGGGGCAGCCCCAGATCCAGCCCGGCGGCGTCTTCGACGTCGCGTCGCCGGTCCCGGTCTCGAACGTGATGATCGTCTGCCCGACGTGTAACCGCGCAACGCGGGTCGGCTACGAGTTCCGCGAGTCCAAAGGTCGTCAGGTGAAGTACCGCGTCTGCAAGCGCGCCGACTGCGGAGAGGTGCTCGACAGGTAATGGCGACGAAAACCAAAGAAAAGCCCAAAGCGAAGTCGAAGAACGGCTACGAGCCGCGCCTGAAGCAGCGCTATGACGCTGAGGTTCGCGAGCGCCTGAAGGCAGAGCTCGGCTACGGCTCGATCATGCAGGTCCCGCGCATCGAGAAGATCACCGTCAACATGGGCGTCGGCGAAGCGAAGACGAACTCGAAGGCGCTCGACAGCGCGGTCGAAGAGCTCACGATCATCGCCGGCCAGCGCGCGCAGATTCGCCGCGCGCGGAAGTCGATCGCCGGCTTCAAGATCCGCGAGGGGATGCCGATCGGCGCGAAGGTCACGCTTCGCGGCGCGCGCATGTACGACTTTCTCGACCGGCTGGTCTCGATCGCGCTTCCACGCATCCGTGACTTTCGCGGGCTCTCGCCGCAGAGCTTCGACGGGCGCGGCAACTTCTCGCTCGGCGTCCGCGAGCAGATCATCTTTCCCGAGATCAACTACGACGACGTCGACGCCGTGCGCGGTCTCGACGTCGCCATTACGACGACCGCGAAGACCGACGAGGAGGGGCTCGCGCTTCTGCGCGAGCTCGGGCTCCCGTTCCGGTCGGAGTAGGAGGTAGTTAGACCGTATGGCCAAGAAGAGCCTGATCGTGAAGGCAGCGCGGCCGCAGAAGTTCTCGTCGCGCCGATACAGCCGCTGCAACCGCTGCGGACGGCCTCGCGCCGTCTACAAGAAGTTCGGACTGTGCCGGATCTGCCTGCGCGAGCTGGCCCATGAAGGCGCGATCCCGGGCATGACAAAAAGTTCTTGGTAAACCAAGAACTTTTGAGGAGTGAGAGTTGATTTGTTGAAAAGAGCAGAAGTCGAGATTTTTGGTCGAGCTTTTGCCTCCGAAGGAGGGAAAAGCTCGTGCTGACTGATCCCGTCTCGGACATGCTGACCCGGATCCGGAATGCCAACAAGGCGCTCCAGGAGACCGTCGAGATGCCTTCGTCCAACATGAAGGTGGAGATCGCGCGCCTCCTCAAGGAGGAGGGCTACGTCAAGGACTATCGTGTGGAGAAAGGGCCGTCCTTCGATACGCTTGTGGTAGAGCTCAAGTTCGGTCGAAACCGCGAGCGGGTCATCACCGACCTGAAGCGCGTCTCGAAGCCCGGACGGCGAGTGTACGCCCGCAAGGACCGCCTCCCACGTGTCCTCGGCGGGATGGGTACGGCGATCCTGTCCACCTCGACAGGCCTCGTCACGAGCCGGCGCGCGCAGGAGCTCGGCGTCGGCGGCGAAGTCGTGTGTTTTATCTGGTGAAAAATCTGACGATTTTTCACCACTAGAAGGAAGAAGAAGAATCACTTGAGCCGAATCGGAAAAAGCCCAGTCCAACTCCCCACCGGCGTGAACGTCTCGATCTCGCCCGGCCGCGTCATGGTGAACGGGCCCCTCGGCGAGCTCTCACAGCAGATTCCACAGCGGATCGTGGTCGAGCAGGCCGACGGTGAGCTCCTCGTGAAGCGGCCGACGGAGCGCGGGGAGGACCGGGCGCTCCACGGTCTCACGCGCTCGCTTGTGGCGAACATGGTTGAGGGCGTCACGAAGGGGTTCGAAAAACGGCTTCAGATCCAGGGCGTGGGCTATCGCGCTGCGCTCCGCGGCCAGGCGCTCGAGCTGAACGTCGGGTATTCGCATCCGGTCGTGATGCAGCCGCCGGACGGGATCACGTTCGAGGTGCCGACACCGACCGAGATCACCGTCAAGGGGATCGACAAGCAGCGTGTCGGGCAGGTCGCCGCCGAGGTGCGCAAGGTGAGGCCGCCCGAGCCGTACAAGGGGAAGGGCATCCGGTACGAAGGCGAGCATGTCGCCCGCAAGGTCGGGAAGCGAGCGTAAATGATGCCCACGTTGACCGTGAGAGAAGCGCGCGAGCGGCGCCATCGCCGCGTTCGCCGTCACGTCGTCGGCACCGCAGAGCGGCCGCGGCTCGTCGTCTTCCGGTCGAACCGCGGTATCGAGGCGCAGCTTGTGGACGACCTCGAGCGCAAGACGATCACGTCGGCGAACCATCTCGGCCTCAAGAAGACGTTCAAGGGATCGAAGACCGACCAGGCGAGCGAGGTCGGAAAGCTTCTGGCCCAGGCGGCGAAGAAGGCGGGGATCGAGGCGGTCGTCTTCGACCGCGGCGGCTACCTCTACCACGGGCGCGTCAAGGCTCTCGCGGACGGAGCCCGCGAAGGAGGCCTCAAGTTTTGACCACTAACCACCCGGTTCGTGCTCGGAATCGAGGGAGACGCTGATGGCATTTGACGTAGCCGAATCGAGAGAGCTCAAGGAGCGCGTCGTCGAGATCAACCGTGTCGCCAAGGTCGTCAAGGGCGGCCGGCGGTTCTCGTTTACCGCGCTCGTCGTGATCGGGGACGAGGTCGATCGCGTTGGCGTTGGCTACGGCAAGGCCCGCGAGGTCCCGCTCGCGATCTCCAAAGCCGTCGATGACGCGAAGAAGAACATCTTCGAAGTCCCGAAACACGGCTCGACCATCACGCACGAGGTCCTCGGGTCATTCGACGCGGCGCGCGTGCTTCTCCGGCCCGCGAGCGAGGGAACCGGCGTGATCGCAGGCGGCGGTGTCCGCGCCGTTCTCGAGCTCGCCGGGATCCACGACGTCCTCTCGAAGAGCCTCGGCACCCCGACTCCGATCAACATGCTGAAGGCGACGGTCGACGGCCTCAAGCAGCTGCGCCGTCCCGAGGACGTCGCGCGCATTCGAGGGAAGTCGATTTCCGACGTCTTGCCGCTTCCGCAGATTCGTAGCGGAGGGGCGCCGGAGCGCTCCGACGAGCAACCCGTCACTGCAATCGAAGAGACGGAGACAGAAGAGAGCTGATGGCGAAGCTCACGATCACGCAGACGCGAAGCCAGATCGGCGAGACCCAGAGCCATCGGGGAACGCTCCGCGCGCTCGGGCTCGGGAAGATCGGCCGTACGGTCGAGCGTGACGACTCGCCGGCGACGCTCGGCATGCTCCGCAAGGTCCGACATCTCGTGAAGATCGAGGAGTCCTGATGCCGCCTGCCGAGGAAGACCTCACCCTCTCGAACCTGAAGCCTGCTCAGAAGCGCAAGGCGCGCAAGCGCATCGGCCGCGGGCTCGGCTCGGGCAAAGGCCGCTACTCCGGCCGCGGGATCAAGGGCCAGAAGTCACGCGCAGGCTCGCACACGATGCGGCCGGGCTTCGAGGGCGGCCAGATGCCGATCTACATGCGCCTGGGCAAGCTGCCGGGCTCGACGTCGAAGGACGCGATGCCGATCGGGCCGCATCGGACGCACACCGTCCCGGTGAACCTCAGCGACCTCGAACGCGTCTTCGACGCGGGCGCGAAGGTCGACCTCGAGGCGCTTGTCGAGAAGCGTCTGATCCAGAACACGAAGATCGACGTCAAGATCCTCGGCAACGGCGAGCTGAAGAAGAAGCTGTCCGTCACGGCGCACGCCTTCTCGGCGTCGGCGCGCGAGAAGATCGAGGCGGCAGGCGGTTCGGCCACTGCCCTCCGCGAGCCCGTCGAGAAGAAGAAGAAGACGAGAAAGAAGCCGAAGCCGCCGGCCGGAGATGCGCCCGCCGCCGAGGCTCCGACGGACGAAGAGTCCACCGCAACCGAAGACTCGCCCTCCCCCGAGGAGACGCCCGAGACCTCGCCTGAGGCGTCTGAGGACGACACGAATGCCTAGGGCCGTTTCTCTCCGCAGAAGCAGCATAAGGCTGGAGGCCTGAGTTGTTTTCGTGGCTGACGAACGCGTGGCGCGTTCCCGAGCTTCGCCGGCGCGTGCTCTTCACCGCCGTGATCCTCGGCCTCTACCGGCTCGGAACCTGGATCCCGACGCCCGGGGTCGACCCGAGCGCGGTCGAGGACTACTTCCGCGGTCAGGGCGGCACGATCCTCGGCCTCCTGAACATCTTTTCCGGCGGCGCGCTCTCCCAGTTCGCCGTCTTCGCGCTCGGGATCATGCCCTACGTCACCGCCTCGATCATCCTCCAGCTGATGACGGTCGTCATCCCTCGGCTCGAGCAGCTGCAGAAGGAGGGGGAGGCGGGCTACGCCAAGATCAACCAGTACACGCGCTACCTGACGGTCGTCCTCGCCGCTCTCCAGGCGGCGGGATACTCCTACCTTTTCGATCGCCAGGGCGCGCTCGAACTCGACCTCAGCAAGTTCATCCTGATCGTGATCTCG
This sequence comes from Actinomycetota bacterium, assembly GCA_013696595.1. GTDB lineage: Bacteria > Actinomycetota > Thermoleophilia > Gaiellales > Gaiellaceae > JACCYG01. The sequence goes on from JACCYG010000161.1 coordinate 5,334, forward strand.
CTCACCGCGGCGACGACGCTGCTCATGTGGATGGGCGAGCTGATCACGAAGCGCGGGATCGGAAACGGGATCTCGCTGCTCATCTTCGCCTCGATCCTCGCCAGCCTCCCGGGCGGCATTCGCGCGTGGTACGAGGGCGACGCGTTCGAGCGGCTCATGTTCCCGCTGATCGCCATCGCGATCATCGTCGCGGTCGTCTGGGTTCAGGAGGGGCAGCGCCGTATTCCGATCCAGTACGCGAAGCGCATGGTCGGCCGCCGCATGACGTCGGGCGGAACGACCTACATGCCGCTGCGCGTGAACATGGCCGGCGTCATCCCGATCATCTTCGCGGCTGCGATCATGGCGTTCCCGCCCACGGTGGCCCAGTTCTTCCCGCAAACGCAGGGTTTCATCAACAACAACTTCACCCCGAGCGACATCACGTACGTCCTGTTCCAGGGGTTCCTGATCGTCATCTTCACCTACTTCTACACCGCCGTTCAGTTCAACCCCGTCGATCAGGCGGACAACCTGCGAAAGCACGGCGGCTACATCCCGGGTATCCGGCCCGGGCCGCCGACCGCGCAGTATCTGGACCGCGTGCTGACGCGGCTCACGCTGCCAGGCTCGCTCTACCTCGCCCTCGTCGCCACGCTGCCGACGCTCTTCATCCGGTACGGCGGCTTCTCGCAGGCGACGTCCGCGGCGCTCGGCGGCACGTCGATCCTCATCGTGGTGGGCGTCGCGCTCGACACCATGCGCCAGATGGAGTCGCAGATGATGATGCGCCACTACGA
>JACCYG010000194.1 GCA_013696595.1 Actinomycetota bacterium
GGAGCGGGCCGCTCGCCGACGCGACCCGCCGGAAGCTCGAGCTCTTCCCCGATATTCACCTCGAAGTCGTCGATCAGCGAGATGAATGGCTCGTCGAGGACATTCGAGATTCGAGCGGCTCCCTTGAAGGTGTCGACCGCGTCCTGTTGGCATCGCATTGGATCGACGAGGCGATCATCGCCGAGCTGCTCCGCGTCTGCAGGCGCGAGCGGGTCAAGTTGAGCATCGTCCCTCCAGCGCGCGGGATGTTCGGCACGGCCGTCCGCCTGAACCATGTCGCCGACCTTCCCGTCGTCGAGTACAACACCTGGGACGTATCGCGCTCGACGCTTCTCCTGAAGCGCGTGCTCGACGTCGCCGTCTCGAGCGTCGCACTCCTCCTCTGCACGCCGGTCCTTCTCCTCGCCGCGCTCGCCATTCGCCTCGACACGTCCGGGCCGGTCTTCTTCACCCAGCGTCGTGCCGGTTTGGGGGGACATCCGTTTTGGATGTACAAGTTCCGCACGATGGTCGTCGATGCCGAGGATCGGCTTGGAACGCTCGTCTCGATCGACGAGCTCCGCGATCCGATGTTCAAGCTGCAGAACGACCCGCGAGTCACCCGCGTCGGCCGTCTCTTACGGCGGACGAGCATCGACGAGTTGCCGCAGCTCTTGAACGTTCTCAAAGGCGACATGAGCCTCGTCGGCCCGCGGCCGGAGCAGGTCGAGCTCGTCGAGTGCTACGCGCCGGAGCACCGGTTCCGGCTCTCCGTCAAGCCCGGCGTAACCGGCCCGATGCAGGTATCCGGCCGCGGCCAGTTGACGTTCGAGGAGCGGCTCGCCGTCGAGCGCGAATACATCGAGAATCTCTCGCTCGGCCGCGACATTCGGATCCTCGCCATGACGATCGCTCCGCTCGTGTCGGGACGAGGCGCTTTCTAGCCTTTCGCGACCCGGGCGGCCACGATCTGCATGTGGGCAAGCGCCTTGAGCGTCGGGCGCGCGTACAGCACCGAGCGCTTGAGCGGGCCATGCGCGTGCGCGTGCGCGACGCGGTCGCGTGAGGCTGCGCTCGGCCGGCGGCTCTGGCCACCGCGACGAGGTCGAAGAAGGGCGTACAGGTCCCGAAGGCCGCGGCCGGGGTCGTAATAGGCGCGCTCGAAGACGTCGAAGCCCGCCTCGCCGAGAATCGAGTCGAGCGCCCGCTCGTCGAAGGCGTACTGGTAGAACTCCCCGCCCGCGTCGGCGAGCACGCGTTGGCGTCTTGCGACCAGGCGCCTGAGCAGCCGGCGCGAGGCGTTCGCGTACGGCGTTGCGAGGAGCAGCAGGCCGTCCGTGGTCAGGACACGGTGTGCCTCGGCGAGAATCTCATCCGCGCCGCTCTCGTAGTGCTCGATCACCCCGAGCGAGACATAGACGTCGAACGACGAGTCGGGGAAGGGGAGGCGCGTCAGGTCGGCGACGACGACGTCAGACGCCGGAAAGGCGGAACGGTGTGTCGCGACGGCCTCCTCGCTGAAGTCGACGCCGGTGACGCGGGCGCCGCGCTCGGCGAAATAGATGACGTACTGCCCGAGACCGCAGCCGGCCTCGATCACGCGGTGCCCCCGCTTGATGTGCCGCTCGAGGAAGCGGGTTAACTGCGACGTGGCTGCGACGGCGAGGAGATGCTCGAGCGACTGGCCGGCCCAGTGGCGCGACCAGTAGCCGGCGTCCGCGCGCGTCCGGTAGTACGCGATCGGGCCTCGCACGGCTTAGCGGGAGGGGCGGACCGCGTTCTTGACGATGAAGACGTGGTCTTCCGTGCCCGGCCGTAGCTCGCGCACGACTTCGAGTCCGCAGTCGGCGAAGAACAGGTAGAGCTCGTCGGGTGACCGACGGATCCGCCGGATTCCACGCCGCCACGTGCGCGGGAGGACCGCGTCGGGGAGGCGGTTTCTGATCATGTACGCGGCGGAAGCCGGCCGCGTGTCGAACTGGAGGTGCGCAACGCCGTTCTCCGCGAGTGCGCCCGCGATCCGGCGCAGATACTCTCGAATCTCGTCGCTTTCATCCAGATGCTGGAAGACGAGCCGGCTGTAAACGAAGTCGGCCCGCACGGCGTCCCAGTCTTCATCGGGTGCGAACGCACGGACGTTGCTCACGCCCTCGCGCTCGCAGTTTCGCATGAGCTTCGCGAGCATCGTGGGTGCGATGTCGACGGCGGCGACCGATTCGAACTTGCGCGCAATCGGAATGGTCAAGCGCCCGACGCCGCAGCCGATCTCGACGGCGACGCCCGTTCGCTCGAGCAGGCCGTCGACCTCCACGAGCATTCGATCCACGTCCCGGCGTCCGGACGCGAAAAACGACGAGTCGTGGGCCGAAGCGCCGCGCGCGCGTTCCGTGAGAATGTAGGACTCGGCGTCTTCTCGCGCGAAACGCTCCCAGCGACCTCCTCCTCCCTCGCCCCCGCGGGCGACGGCCTGGGGCTCCGGCGCGGACGCCTGCGCAGCCGCGAGGCCGAAAGCGAGTCCGAGGATCCACCAGAGGAAGACCTGCCGATCCGCCTCCGTGAAGCCGGCGATGACGACCGTCCCGGCGAGGGCGGCGAAAAGACCGTCGGCGAGCGCCACCTCTTCTGAATCGATGGCTCGCCGCCGCACTCGTACGAGCGCACGGAAGCCTGCTGCGAGCAGGGCGAGGAAGACGGCGATCCCAGGCGGTCCCAGCTCGGCGAAGAGACCCGCGTACGTGTTGTGCTTCTCGAGTGCCTGGCCCGCGACGA